>DYNN01000126.1 GCA_020721045.1 Thiomargarita sp.
TACTTAGTGGGATTGCTATTCGTTTGCCTTTAATCAGGCTGGGGATTTTTATCCAGCCTTTTCCATTCAGCGTAAACACAGTGTAATCATCTGATCTAACAATGATTTGGTTATAAGTGTAATTATGTCCGCGATGCCAAACTTGTCGCATAATGCGGCTTAAATAACTGTTATCCATCCATTTGTCTGATTTTAACAAGCTGAAAAGCTGTTTTTGTTCTTGTTTATCTTGGGTATGGCGGGGAATTGACTGTTTTGCTTTGACTTTAGCCGCTTCTCGGTTGGCTTTAATATTGCCTATCGCATCAGATAACGTTTGTTTCCAAGGTGTTGCGCCCACATTAAACTCTTACAGTAATGCCGCGTAAATTAATTCTTTTTTGTTTGGCAACTACTTGCGCAATGGTAATAATACAAGCAGCCAATGAAAAAATCATATACTCCAAAGGGGCAGGTGCTATATTAGTCCCACCACTTTGTGTAGGTTGATCCGCATAAAATACTAAATCACGCACTTTTCCTTCAATTTTAAACTGTTCCAATAATTTTGCTTCAGCCGTAATTGTCTTAATTCCTGCCATGTTTGACTCCGTTAATTATGTTAGATATTGATTGGCATTTTACAATAAAAATTACGATTCATTAATCGTTAATGTTGCCATTGTTGTCACTTGCATCACGGGTGGCGCGTCAATTATCTCAAATTTCCAACTCAGTTGGGTAGAATAATCGCATATCATACTTAAAAAACCTAAACCCGATTGTGCATGTTCACTTTCATCTAAGGCATTCGCTTCCATTTGAGAAAAGTACAAACTTTGTGGATCGCTGTCTAAGATGGTTTTAATGAGTTGCTTAAAATTTTCCGCTGATTGGGCATTAACCGTGTTAGTCACGTAAAAGACCAATTGTTTTTTTAATAAATAGAGAGAGATGCGCGTGGGATAATGCACGTTTTGCTCGCTAAATTTCATGGCATTTTCTAATAACTCATTAACAACGTATTTAGCCATGTATTTAGTTTCATGAGAAATAAGTTCTTTTCCATTATCTGTATCACTACTAACAAAAAATGTCTGCAAATAATCTGCAATAAAATCAGCTGATAATCCATTATTACGCCAGCGTTGCTTGAGTGGTACGGAAGTAGGAGAAAAAACGATCGTGAGATGTTCACAATTATCAGGCATTTTTTCGATAAAATGACCAAAAATTTCCACTGTCTTAATCTCCTTATGAGTAAAAAAGTTGAAAGTATGACTGAGCAAATAACATTATAATACCACTTTTATTTTGTATTTTGAGTGATAAATTTTTCTGATTGTGTCCATAGAGTGGGTTAAAATGCTTAATACAAAATTACCTTTCATAGTTTTTTATGCTATAAAGTGACCAATCGTACATCAGATAAAGATAAAATAGGCTGTGTTGTGCATTTTATATATATTTTTACACTGACATAATTACTAATAGATAACAGTATTTTCAAATGCAAGCGACAGTTTCTCTACAATTCATGATTTCTTTCTAATTTATGACGCTGCAAGAAGAGTCTCCTACAATCCTCATCGTAGATGACATGCCTGAAAGTGCAAGCGTGTTGTTTGAATTCCTATCCACGAATAATTACAACGTATTTGTCGCAAGAAGTGGCGAAAATGCATTGAAAATGGTACGTTCTAGTCGTCCTAATTTAATTTTATTAGATGTAACAATGCCCGGTATGGATGGCTTTGAAACCTGTAAACGATTGAAATTAGATGCACAAAGTAAAGAAATCCCGATCATTTTTATCACTGATCTCTCTGAAAATATTGATAAAGTTAAAGGTTTTAACTTAGGCGGCGCAGATTTTATCACGCGTCCTTTTCAGATCGAAGAAATTTTTGCCCGTATTAACACCCATTTAACGCTTAGTAAATTACAACAAACATTAAAAGAAAAGGAAGTTGAAGCCGAACAATTATTGCAACAGTTTATTGAAATCGAACGACTTGAAGAACTTCACAAACAACAGATTCATCAAATTCATCAATCCTACAAACGTTTTGTACCACAACAATTTCTCAGTTTTTTAGGGAGAGACAGTATTGTCGACGTGCAATTAGGCGATCTGACAGAAAAAGACATGACAGTTTTGTTTGTTGACATTTTTGATTTTACAATGATTTCTGAAAAAATGACCCCTGAAGAAAAATTTGATTTTATTAATATTTACCTAGCCCAAATGGAACCGATTATTGCACAATACCATGGTTTTGTTGATAAATATATTGGCGATCGGATTATGGCACTATTTCCAACCAATCCAAATGATGCGGTTAATGCTGCTATTGCCATGGTTAAAGAACTCGTTAATTACAATGAATTACTACGTGAAGCGGGCTATCCCACCATTAAAATTGGAGCGGGCTTAAATACGGGATTATTAATGTTAGGCACCGTAGGCGGTAAAAATCGTATGGACGGCACTGTTATTTCTGATGCAGTCAGTCTGGCAGCAAAAGTTGAAGATTTAACCAAATTATACAATGCCTCGCTATTAATCACAGAAGACACTTATCGACAACTGCAAACCGCTGAACAATATAATATTCGCGTAATTGATCGCATTAAACTTAAAGGTAAATTAGAATCGGTCATGGTCTATGAAATCTTTGACAGTGAACCACCCAATTTATTAGAACTTAAAAAACAAACCTTAACTGATTTTGAAGAGGGTTGTGCAGCCTATCATGGTAAAAAATTTGAAGTCGCTCAAGATTTTTTTGCCAAAGTGCTGGAATTAAATCCAAATGATACTGCGGCAATGAGCTATTTGGAACGATGCCAAACACCAGAACAGCTTGAAGCCGCACGTGAAAAATTTACCAGTGAATTATTTGAAATTAGCAAAGCTTACGAGCGTTTTGTGCCGCGTGAATTTTTAAAACTATTAGACAAAGAAAGTGTGATTGACGTTCAACTGGGTGATCACGTAGAAAAAGAAATGACGATTTTATTTTGTGATATTCGTGGTTTTACAGCAATGTCTGAAAAAATGACACCACAAGAAAATTTTGACTTCATTAACATTTATTTAGGACAAATGGAACCGATTATTGGCAAACACCGCGGCTTTGTCGACAAATATATTGGCGATGCGATTATGGCATTATTTCCTACCAGTGCAGATGATGCGGTACGTGGTTCTATTGCAATGTTAAGGGGATTAGTTGAATATAATCAATTACTTGTAGAAGCTAACTATCAAGCCATTCAAATTGGTATTGGATTAAATACGGGACCTTTAATGTTAGGCACAGTTGGCGGACCTAATCGAATGGATGGTACAGTTATTTCAGACGCAGTTAATTTAGCTGCGAGAATTGAAGGATTAACTAAAGTATATGGTAGTACTTTACTTATTACCGATCAGACTTATCAAAAATTAGAAGACATTTCACAATATAATATCCGCGTCATCGACCGAGTAACCGTTAAAGGGAAAACTGAAGCCGTCACTGTATATGAAGTTTTTGATGGCGACTCACCTGCTGTGATTGAGTTGAAAGAAAAGACACTTGTTAATTTTGAAGAAGGTTGTGTTTCTTATCACGGTGGTAATTTAAGTCGGGCAAAAAATTACTTTGAAGAGGTACTGAGCACCAATCCACACGATGAAGCGGCTCACGTTTATTTAATTCGCTGTAATAATACAGTTAGTTAAATAACGTGAGTTCGGTTTGTATTTCCTAATGCTGGTAAATGAACGAAGTGAAGCGTCACGTCAATGCCATTAAGTTAAGCGTTTCTCCCCTTTTTTAAAGGGGGCAGGGGGGATTTAAGTAATTGAAATATAAAAATCCCCCTCAATCCCCCTTTGGTAAAGGGGGAAGCAAAATTTCCTTAGTGTGTAAAGATGAGAGAAGGTCTCTTGGTTTCGGTAGTCTGATACTGGAATCAACCCACCCTGTCAAAACCTGATTTTCTAGAGTACGTCAGAGATAAGTGACGACGTGAATGGGATGCGGATGTCATGCTAGAAACTTATCCGTTGGGCTAAACGTAAGTACAAATTGCTGAAGACTTATGCTCAAGCTGCGCGGAGAGTAGCGGCGTTTCGGACACAAAATCCGCAACTATTCGCACATTATGAAGCGAGAGTTTCACATTCGGTTCTGTGAGAGCCTCAGGGAGAAGTTCCTTGGGGCTACTCGACCAAGCCATTGCGCCCTATAGGTTACTACACTTCGTTAAAACTCACGTCATCTTATTGAAAATCAGCCACCAACGCGCGTTGTAAATCCACTGAAATAGCAGGAATTGTGTATTGATAAGCCGTATGATCAACGCCTATGCTAATTGTTTGATCTGCTTTAGCGGCTGTGATCATGTCATCTGTTAATTCAAAGCGTAAAAAATGGACAGCTGAAGTTTTATCGATTGTTTGCCGCTCTAAATCTTCATCTGCAATAGGATAAACTCTTTCATAATCCGCAAATTGTATCCAAATCCGACTCTCTATGCCTAATAATTTTTTTAATGCTTCTTGTCGTTCTTCAATATTGGTATATTCAATCATCAATGTCGCTTTTAAATTTTTACCATTTGGAATCAAAGGATTATAAGCTGCTAATTCTTCTTCTATTGCAGATGATTCAAAAATACGTTCTATACGTAACATTTCCTGAATCTGATACTGTACGGTTAAACGATCTTCAAAATATAAGCTCACATGCTCACCGATAGTAACACGACGATTTTTCTTATGTTTCATAATGTTATGACGAAATTCAGCGCGTATTTCTGTATACTTTTCTAGAGAAAATAGGTCGTTACGGGTTAATAGTTTCATTTCCTTTCCTTGTTTAAATAATAGTTAATAAAAATCGGCAACTTTCGATCAGTTGCCAAATTTTATTTTATATGCCGTAAGCTTTACGTAATAAACTCATCGGATGTATTGGTTTTTTATCACCTTGCAAACCATTTTGAATTTGATGTCCCGCCATGGGGCAATCACTACTATAATAGTCTGGATCAGCTTTTTTCACTTTATCTACAACCGGTTTGCCAATTTTCATCGATTGCATATGCGTTTCTGTTTTCACCGCATAAGTGCCATTATGACCAGAGCAGCGTTCTATCGCATCTACCGTGGTATCAGGGATTAATTGTAAAATATCGCGCGTTTTTAAACCAATATTTTGCACGCGTAAATGACAAGCCACATGATAAGAAATTTTGCCTAATGATTGTTTAAAATTGACGTTTAATTGACCGTCTTTATGGCGTAACATTAGGTATTCAAACGGATCATACATTGCTGCTTGCACTTTTTTAACTTCAGCATCGTCAGGGAATAAAAGAGGCAATTCTTGTTTAAACATCAACACGCAAGAAGGAATAGGCGCAACAATGTCATATCCTTCATCAACTAATCTGGCTAATATTGGAATATTAACTTCTTTGGCGGCTTGCACTGATTCTAAATCGCCTAATTCCATTTTTGGCATCCCACAACAACGTTCTTTTTCAGTAATTTTAACTGGAATTTGATTGTGTTCAAAAATACGAATTAAATCTTCATTAATATCTGGTGCATTACGATTACCGTAACAGGTTAAATATAATACAACTTTGCCTTGCATATTGGCTGTGGGCGTAGGCGATAGATTTGCTTGATGAATGTGTTTATCGCGTTTACGTAAATTATTGCTATGAAAATCGGGTAAAATTGCATCTGCATGAATACCAACGACTTTTTCCATTATTTTACGTAACGGTTTCACTTGATTAGAAGCATTAATTATTTGCGCAACGACTGGGATACCTGCGAGTTTTCCCACCGTATCTGTTGCAGTTAAAATACGATCTCGTAATTTGGTTTGACCGGTTTTAAAATGCACTGCCTTAGCACGTAACATGAGATGAGGAAAATCGATATTCCATTCATGTGGTGGTACATAAGGACACATGGTCATATAACAAATATCGCAAAGATAACAATGTTCTACGACTTGCCAATAATCCGTTTTTTTGACACCATCTAATTCATTGGTTGGAGATTCATCAATTAAATCAAATAGTTTAGGAAAAGAATGGCATAACTTAAAACAACGCCGGCAACCATGACAAATGTCAAAAACTCGTTCTAATTCAGTAAATAACGTATCTTCATTATAAAATTGAGGATTTTGCCAATCAAGAGGATGGCGAGTAGGTGCTTCTAAACTACCTTCACGTCGATTAGTAGACATAGTGACCTCATATTAGTAGTAGTTAATAGAAATGTATGGTTGCATTCAATGAAAAATAAATGGCAACCATACGAATAACTTATTGTAATTATTAACTATTAAGACTATCTAATGCTTTTTGGAAACGATTAGCATGAGAACGTTCTGCTTTTGCCAAGGTTTCAAACCAATCTGCAATTTCGTCAAATCCTTCATCACGTGCAGATTTTGCCATGCCTGGATACATATCTGTATATTCGTGAGTTTCGCCGGCAATAGAAGCTTTTAGGTTATTAGAGGTACTACCAATAGGCAAACCGGTTGCGGGATCGCCACAATCTTCTAAATATTCTAGATGACCGTGTGCGTGACCGGTTTCGCCTTCAGCCGTAGAACGAAAAACAGCAGATACATCGTTGAAACCTTCAATATCGGCTTTAGCAGCGAAATAGAGATAGCGACGATTGGCTTGCGATTCGCCAGCAAAAGCGGCTTTAAGATTTGCTTCGGTATTGCTTCCCTTGAGTTCCATCAATTTTCTCCAAGTTGTAAATGATAATTTAGACTTAGTCTAAATGTTGCAGTGAAAATTCTACCTTAATAGTTTATGAGTTGTCAATCCTAACAATTATAGAACAGCAATTCTCAATTTAATCATGTAAAATAATAATGTTATTATAACTAATTGAAG
>DYNN01000209.1 GCA_020721045.1 Thiomargarita sp.
AAAAGTTGTAGTTACGTAATAATAAATATTAAAATTTATCCCGTTTTTAGTATAACTAAATTATGAACGAAAAAATTGAATTAACCAAGCAAGATATGATGAACATTTGCAGAGGAGCAGGTTTCTTTGCAAGTGGTGGTGGAGGCAGTGTGGAACAAACTCACGATATGATTGAAAATATCTGGAAAATTGCCGATAAAAAGCCGGTTTTCTTGATTTCGCCTGCAAGCGTACCCGAAAACGCATTGCTTGCTTCGGTTGCTATGATAGGGTCGCCCGATGCTCTAAAAAAACTACCCAATCAGTGTAAGTATGCAAGTATTAACTCTTTGAAATTATTATCAGAGAAAACAAATTCAAAAATAGAATACTTAGTTTCGGTTGAAACAGGAAGTGTAAATATTACTATTCCAATGATTGTGGCGGCTATTACCGGAATGCCTTATGTGGATTGCACCGGAACATCACGCTCAGTTCCAAAACTACAAAATACAACTTATGCGGTTGGCGGCGTTGACTCGTCGCCCGCTGCATTTGCAAACGATAATGAAAAAAGTACAACTCAATATCTAATTTCGGACGGAGTGGTGAAAGTTGATGACCTTGCACGTAATGTTATTGAAAATGAAAATTTTAATCAAGTTGCAGGATTTTCAAATTTTCTAATGACAGGTAAACAAATGCGTGAAACAGGTTCCTTGGGCTGTGTTACCATGGCAAAAGGTTTGGGCGAAGTACTGTATAAGGCAAAATCGGAACACGCCAATCCTTTTTCAGCTATCGAAAACTATTTAAGAAAACTTAACAGAAAAACATTTTTACTTGGCATTGGAAAGGTAATGGACATGAAAACCGTCAATTCCGGTGGCTTTGATGCTTTAAATGTTATCATTCAAACAACCGATAATGATATCATTACGATAGTTGCCCTGAATGAAAATCTCTTGGCGTGGTCGGCAAAAAAATCAAGCCCCATTGCCATGGCACCCGATTTAATTTCGTATGTTAGTGCCGATTACCAAACACATTCAAACGCCGACATTAAAGTAGGTGATGAAATTATATTGGTAGGTTCGCAATCATCAACAGATATGCGAAACCCCAAATTGATTGCCTCATTTATGGAAGAACTCAAAACAATGGGATACTACGGACCGTACATACCTATTGAAGAACTATATCATAAAAGTATTAACCTTAAAATTTAATAATCATGAATAACGTCTTATTTGAAAACAAGCAGTTGTTTATTAAGGATAACGGAAACGGAATAATATTCTTTAAAATAATTGGTTTTGTCAATATTGATTTAATGAAGTTGATTGATGTAGAGATGACTAATGCAATACGAAAAACAAAAACCAAAAAAATTATTTCCGATACAAGTAAAATGAAAGTAATGTCGCCAGAAGCCCAACAGTATAACAACGATGTTTTAATAGCAAATTGGGAACGCTTAGGTATTAAATACAATGCGTTGATATTATCCAGCGATGCTTTTGCTAAGTGGTCTCTTCAGGTGATAAAACAGAAATATGAAACAAGGTCGAGTGGTGGTGCAATTAAAAAAGGTTTCTTAGTCAATATGTTTGAAAACGAGGAAACAGCTATGGAGTGGATAGCAGAACAGAAATAATAGTGCACACACATCGGGCAGACCGGCAATTTTGGCTTTTTTTCCGCCGCCGCACGGGCTTGCGCACAAAAAAAGCCAAAACTGCGGCTGCCCGTGTTTGTTATTCCGGCAAGATGCTGATTATTAATTTGTTACGCTGATTAAAACCTGACGTAACCTACCGCTTAAGTCGGTAGTATCTTACCGAAGGGTCTGATGTA
>DYNN01000005.1 GCA_020721045.1 Thiomargarita sp.
CAGAAAGCGAATTATCAAATACATACATTTAAATATGTTTTTTGAAGCAGCGTAGAATTTTCTGCCTCCCGTTGCGTTTGATAACCAGGTACTAAATCCAATAATTCATGGAGATAGTCAAAACCCAGATATTCAATCTGTTGCCGATTAAACACGGTAACGGCTGACGGCACTGTTTGCAAAGATTCGCTAATCAAAGTGGAACCCGTAATCGAAACTTGCATCAGTTCTTCAAGACTCATTTTTAATAATTGATTGATATCATATTCATCCGCCTGCACAGAAAAGATAAGTAGACCAGCTAACCAAAAAATCTTTTGATTCATATAATTCCTTAAAATGAAAAAATAGTACATAGGTTGGGTTGGAAAGAAAACCCAGCATATGAAATCAAGGAATCAATAATTCTTAATTTAATCATACACAATGAAACCTTTGCACAAGTAAGCACAATTTGTTATATTACAATCAGTTAGCAAAATCAAGCAAAAATATCACAATCGATTGTTTTTACCAACATTTTGACAGAATTATGGCTGATTCGTGCAAAGGTTTCACAGATATTTTTCCAAAAAGCACAGCAAAACATTTTTGACCACTTGATTAACAAAATCGAATGAAGGTTTGAAAATCTGCCTGATAATCGTAATCGTTTAGGGGGATTAAATTGAGAATTGCTGTGTGCCATCTGATGAAGTTTTGCTTTTCAAAGATAAATGAATCGGTTATTTTAAGCGCGTTACTTTTGACTCTCTTCATTTACTTAATTTTAATTACGGAAAAAATATGGAAGAATTACACGCTTTGCTTGATTATTTGACCGATGTCACCGGAACGCTGGCAGGTTATGCTTGGGGAATTCCTTCAGTTGTATTACTCGTTGGTACCGGTATTTATCTCACTTTTCGCTTAAGATTCATTCAATTACGTGGATTTACTCATTCTATTGCCATTATTTCAGGTAAATATAACAATCCTAACGATCCCGGCGAAGTTTCACATGCACAAGCCCTTTTTACTGCATTATCAGCGACAATTGGTACAGGTAATATTGCCGGCGTTGCCACTGCAATTGCTTTTGGCGGACCGGGTGCCGTTTTTTGGATGTGGTTGACTGCATTTGTGGGCATGGCAACTAAATATACGTCTTGTACTTTAGCGGTTAAATACCGCACCATCCATCCCAATGGCGAAGTCTCTGGTGGACCGATGTACACTTTGCGTGACGGTCTGAATATGCCTATTTTAGGAGGCGTTTTTGCGCTCTTTACTCTCATTGCTTCTTTTGGAATTGGCAACATGGTACAAGCGAATTCAATGATTGATGGCTTAACCTATACATTTCCACATATTGGCGAATATAAATTAATGTTGGGTATTGGATTTGCGGCTATTGTTGGGCTTGTCGTACTTGGCGGAATTCGTCGTATTGCAAACTTTGCAACCGTGATTGTGCCGTTTATGGCAATCGTTTACTGTGGAGCAGCTTTACTGATATTGTTTTTAAATTACGATAAAATTCCAGCGGCTTTTATTACAATTTTCAATCATGCTTTAAACCCTTGGGCAGCCGGTGGTGGTGCAATTGGTGCAGCGATTCAATATGGGGTGGCAAGAGGTGTTTTTTCTAACGAAGCAGGTTTAGGATCATCACCAATGGCACACGCCGCAGCTCGGACACATGAACCGGTAAGACAAGGATTTGTTGCCATGATGGAACCCTTTGTTGACACCATTATCGTTTGCTCAATGACTGCTTTAGTGATTGTCGTCATGGGTTCTTGGGGGGCTAATCGACCAGAAGATTTAGTAGGGGCTTCTTTAGCTGCTTATGCGTTTGAACAACAGTTAGGCGTTGCTGGAGCGTGGGTAGTTAGTTTTGGCTTAACATTTTTTAGTTTTTCAACAATTGTTGCATGGTGTTATTATGGCGATCGCAGTGCTGAATTTTTGTTTGGTGAAAAAGCAATTTTGCCTTATCGCATTATTTACACCATTTTAGTTGTTGTCGGTGCTTATATTCCTTTGAAATTGGTATGGAACTTTGCTGACATTGCTAATATTCTCATGGCAATTCCAAATTTAATTAGTTTGATTTTATTAGCCGGTTTAGTGAAAAAACTCAGTGACGACTATATTGAACGTGGAAAAACGTAATTAAGTTCGATTTAACAACACGGTTAACCTCATTATCCGTGTTGTATCAATCTCTTATACGTTAAACCGAAAATGCATTACATCACCTTCTTGCACTAAATATTCCTTACCTTCTAATCGCCATTTACCGGCTTCTTTTGCACCGGCTTCTCCCTTATAAGCCACAAAATCCTCATATCCAATCACTTCAGCACGAATAAAGCCACGTTCAAAATCGGTATGAATAACAGCCGCCGCTTGTGGTGCAGTTGCGCCGCCGCGTACAGTCCACGCCCTCACTTCTTTCACACCCGCAGTAAAATAAGTTTGTAAACCCAATAAGCGATAACCAGCGTGAATCACCCGATTTAATCCAGTTTCCGATAAACCCATAGAAGCTAAAAATTCATCTCGTTCTTCACTGGACAAAGCGACTAATTCTGCTTCTGTTGCCGCACAAACCGGTACAACAACCGCATTTTCACGTTTAGCCAATTCTTGTACCTGTGTCAAATAGGGATTGTTAGTAAATCCGTCTTCTGAAACGTTGGCAATATACAAAGTAGGTTTAGTCGTTAACAAATGTAATTCGCGCAACCACGCTTGTTCTTGCTCATTACTTGCAAGCGAGCGTGCAGGTTGTCCGCTGTCAAGATGACTATAAAGTCGTTCAAAAAATTGTTTTTGGATAATCAATTCTTTATTACCACTTTTGGCATTTTTGCCCGCTCTTTGAATTGCCCGTTCTGCAGTGTCTAAATCAGCCAATCCCAATTCAGTATTGATCACCTCAATATCCGCTAAGGGATTAATTTTGCCAACAACATGAATCACATCATCATTATCAAAACAACGTACAACGTGTGCAATTGCTTGAGTTTCACGGATATTGGCTAGAAATTTATTGCCTAATCCTTCACCTTTGGAAGCACCCGCTACTAAACCAGCAATATCAACAAATTCCATCGTTGTCGGAATGATTTTTTGCGGTTTTACAATCGTCGCCAATACGTCCAGCCGTGCATCAGGCATTGCTACCACACCCACATGCGGATCAATCGTGCAAAAAGGATAGTTTTCTGCTTGTACTTCAGCATTGGTTAATGCATTGAATAATGTTGATTTACCGACATTTGGCAAACCAACAATGCCACATTTAAAGCCCATGAGTAATTTTTAATCAATCAGTTGTAAAGTTAATTATCTTTGGAAAGATAACCGTGAATTTATTCCTTGCGCCAAATTGTACCCTTGGCACTGTCTTCTAGTATAATGCCTTGGGCTTTCAATACGTCACGAATACGATCAGATTCAGCCCAATTTTTATTTTGACGCGCTGCGTTACGTTCAGCAATAAATTGTTCAATCATTTCAGTAGATAAGCTATGTTCTGCTGATTGAAAATAACATTCAGGATCAGTTTGCAATAAACCCAAGAGTCCACCGAGCATAGTTAATTCATTAGCTAATACAATAGCTTGTGCTTGATTATCAACACGCAATCGATTAATTTCACGCGCTAATTCAAATAAAATTGCCAACGCTTCTGGCGTATTAAAATCATCTTGCATAACCTCATGAAAACGTTGACGATATTCTTCATTTGGGCACGGTATATGGGTTAAAGTTAAGCCGCGCAATGCAGTATATAAACGATCTAAACTCTGTTTTGCAGTATCCAATTGTTGATCGGAATAATTTAGCGGGCTGCGATAATGGCTGGCTAAAATAAAATAGCGCACCACTTCAGGACGATAGCGATCAAGCACTTCACGTACAGTAAAAAAGTTGCCTAAAGATTTCGACATTTTTTCTTCATTAATGCGCACAAAACCGTTATGCATCCATAAATTTACAAAAGGTTCACCCGTTGCACCTTCAGATTGAGCGATTTCATTTTCATGATGAGGAAATTGTAAATCCATTCCACCGCCATGAATATCAAAATGATTACCTAGATGGCAAGTTGACATCGCTGAACATTCAATATGCCAACCCGGTCTGCCCGCTCCCCAAGGCGAATCCCAGCTGGGTTCATTGGGTTTAGCCGTTTTCCACAACACAAAATCCATCGGGTCTTGCTTAGCCGTATCCACTTCAACCCGTTCGCCAGCGCGCAATTCTTCTAACCGTTTGCCTGATAATTTACCATAGTCTTTAAATTGATTGACTGCATAATAAACATCACTCATCTGCGCCCTTTGATAGGCATAGCCTTTATCGATTAAATGTTGAATCATGTTAATGATTTCTGTGATAAAATACGTTGCACGCGGTTCATGATCGGGACGCAACACGCCCAAAGCATCGGCATCTTCATGCATGATTTGAATGAAATATTCTGTTAATGATTGAATTGTTTCACCTTTTTCATGTGCTCGTTTAATGATTTTATCGTCTATGTCGGTAATATTTCGTACATAAGTCACTTGATAACCTAAAGCACGAAAATAACGAACAACCATGTCAAATACAACCATCACGCGCGCATGACCTAAATGACAATAATCATAAACTGTCATACCGCAAACATAGAGGTTGACAACATTTGGTGTAATTGGGGTAAATGTTTCTTTTTGCTTAGTTAGTGTGTTATAAATTAGCATATGATTTTAAAATAGAGAAAAATAATTAATAACTTACAAGAATAATTAAAATGATAAGATCGAATTTATTGCAGTTAGTGCTGCGTGAACAAAATTTAGGCTATATTTTGACACAACCAGAGTTAAATGTGTTGGAATACAATGGTCATGATTCAATATTTATGGCACATGTTGCGCACGACACGCTTAATTTGTTCGATCTTGTTCCTGAATTGGTAGGTTGTGAAGATATTATTACTGATGTGTTAGCTGGCGATTTACCTGAATTTGAATTAGATAATTTAAATCGAAGTGCTTCAGAAGAAGAAATTTATTATATTACAGTTAAATTATTGCGTTATCTTGATGAAACGACTCAAACAGCTTTATTATTAGTATTACTCACAGATACTTCACAATGGACGCGCATTCAACATACGCTCACGCAACAACGTAACGAATTAAGCTTATTAAAACAAAGTGTTGTCGACACCAATCAACGATTAGAATTTATTTTACAACATTATGTGCCACAAGAAGTCAGTCATGCTTTACTGGAAAAACGGATATTGCCCGAATTAGGGGGAGAATTACGTCAAATTTCAATTTTATTTGCTGATTTACGTAATTTTACCAGCACCAGTGAAAAATATGCCCCGAATGAAGTGATGGAATTTTTACATGTGTGCATGGATATTGCCACTACAGCGATTGCAGAGGCGGGTGGTGTTGTGGTTAATTTTATGGGAGATGCCGTCATGGCTTTATTTAATGCACCTAATGAAAGACCCGATCATGCCAAGCGTGCAGTAAGAGCAGGTTTAACTTTACAAGCCATGATGCGAGCTAGCAGAATTCAACAAGAAAAAGAACAGCTTGATGTCCCATTTTATTTTGGTGTAGGAATTAATACGGGCAATGCCTTAGTCGGAAATGTTGGTGCACAATGGCATTACCAATACACAGCAATTGGAGATTCTGTCAATGTTGCTTCACGCATTTGTAGCCACGCCAGAGCTGGAGAATTGTTAATAGGTCCAGAAACCTACGAAGCGGTTAAAGATTTTGTATTTGCCAACCCATTGGCGCCCATCAAATTTAAAGGTAAAAGCCAAGAATTAACAATTTATCAGATTTTACAAATGAAAGATGAAGATTTATCAAAACAAATTGGTTAATCCGGACAGCACGTAGGAGCAGAACATGTATTTCGCTATAAAAGCCATTTATGAAAACGGGCAGGTGATTCTACAAGAACCCGCACCAACTGTTGAAAGAACTCAGGTTGTTGTCATGTTTATTAATGATGCGGTAGTAAAAGCATCTTCGCTTGCCAAAGGGGTAAAAATTGGTAGTTTAGTCGAAAAAGGCTATAAAATTTCTGATGATTTCAATCAACCGCTAGCTGATTTAAGCGAGTATATGTAATGCGGTATTTGGTAGATACACAAATCTTTATTTGGACATTAATTAGCCCAGAGAAGCTCTTAATGTCAACTCGTCAAATTTTGCAAAATAATGAAATTTTTGTCAGCCAAGTCAGTTTGTTTGAAATTGCCATTAAACAAAAAATAGGTAAATTACCAGAATTTCCATTAACGATTGCATTATTGGCTGAACGTATTGAACAAGATAATTTTAATTTATTACCTATAACGACAAATCATATCGGCTCATATGATTCTATTCCGTTGTTAGAAAATCATCGCGATCCTTTTGACCGCTTATTATTGGCAATTGCATTGAGTGAAAATATGCCAATTATTTCCTCTGATGCAAATTTTGCGTATTATAAGTCATACATTCAGTTTGTTGAAAATTAGCCCAACATATGAGATCAAAGAGTCAGAGTAGTGATTTATTCTTAGGTTAGAATAAAAATTTTAATTATTTAAAAATGCTGGGTTTCCGCAAACTGCAACCTAGTCTACGAATTTTATCAAGATACTTAATATGCAAAAAGAAAGAATTTGTCCGATATGCAATTGGCAAGGTGAAAAATTTTTACCTAATAACCTCAATTTTTCTCATGATGAAAGTAGACGAGTTTCAGGTGAATGTAAATGCCCAATCTGTGACAGTCGACCTCGTCATAGAGCCGCTATGTTATTGTTACAACGATTAAATTTACCGCAATCCAATCGTCGTATTTTACATGTTGCACCCGAAAAATTTCTATTTAACTATTTTAATACCAAAAATCCGACTGATTACCAGAAAATAGACAAATATATTGAACAATATCCAGCAAATACCGTATCTCAGATGGATTTGATTGATATTCAATTCCCTGATAATACGTTTAATTTCGCTTTTTGTTCCCATGTATTAGAGCATATTCCTGATGATAAAAAAGCCATGAGCGAATTGTTCCGTGTGCTAGCACCCAAAGGCATTGCTGTTTTGATGGTTCCTATTTATCCTATTGAAAAAACAGCGGATTTATATGAAAAAGGACCTGATTCTATGGGACATGTTCACCAACCCGGTCTCGATTATTTCCAACGCTATCGAGAAACTGGTTTTGCGGTGGATGTCTACGCGCTTGATAAATTTTATGATCCTGAACAATATGGCTTACGTATTGGTTGGGATAAAATCGCGGTTTGTTATAAACCAAAAAATAAAGTCACCGGTTTATTTCGTCGATTACGCCATTATTAATTATTCACTACAACTTTTAAAACATGTCAACTAAAAATTATCAAATCATCTTTCTACTAATATGGCTATCTGCGTGTAGCAATAATGCTCAACAGACGGGAAAAACTAATTCATCAGAATCACCGCAACCCACGCCTGATCATCACTTTACAATACAAGCTGTTAACACATTGCCTATCACTTCAGCACATATTGTTGACAGCGGATTTATGACTTGTTTTCCTAATAATATAGTGACGACTGAAAATTTACCTGTTTATTGTAAAACGTCAGCTGTTGCTTATTATGACAATACTTTAATTTTTGCGAGTGACGAACCCATTACTGGTGAGCAACGTTCTGCCGTTTTCACCATGCAATATACCGATCATCGATTACATGCTTTAACTTATTTAACCAATTCTATTTTTGTTAATACAATGGGTTATAGCGATTTTGCTTTAACGCCAGATGGACACTATTTGATTGCAACCACCAGTTTTGATCGGATTAAAGAAAATTCAGTTGAATGGAATAATTACAACTCTGTTTTGATGTGGCGTACTAATGATCCCAATACAGTACAAATAATTTCACCAACAACAATCGAAAATGTGACCAGTTCCATTGGGTTACGAGACAAATTAGCTTATAGTTTAGGTAATGATGAATACCCCAACGGCATTCCCTATTTTAAAATCGAAGGGTTAGCTGTTATTCCAGGAAATAAACTACTTTTTGGTGTGGGAGAAGAGGGCATAAATTATGAAGATTTTGAACCCGTTATTAAAATTATTGCCGTTTCCTACACTATTGAAGAGGATACTTTGCTGTTAGCCGATGATTTTCAAGTCGTTTATAATCATAATCCCAGCACAATTGCGGCATTAAAATATCCGATGGCATTGTCAGGACTTGAATACGATAAATACCATGATCAATTACTTATATTAACTCGCGCGGTTAAAACTATTCCTTCTGACAGTTTAGAAACGCTTTTATGGGCATTACCAATTAGAGATTTAGACGCAGTTAAGCCAGCGAGTTTACTGATGAATGGTGATGATAAACCGTTGATTTTTAGAAATAAAGCAGAAGATATTACTTTATTAGATGCGTATACTGCATTCGTGATTCACGATGACGAATTTGTTCTAGATATACCGACAGTTGATAATGGTCATATTGAACGCTATCCTAATCAAGCCGCTTATTCAGTGATTAATTTAATGGCGGATACTACTTATACCCCATTGAAAATTAAATAATTCGTTGCCCTTAAATTTTATTTTGGAGATTATAAATGACTGAATTAAAAGTTATTATTGAAGAAGCCTTTGAACGTCGCGCGGAAATAACACCACGCAATGTAACCCCTGAAGTTAAAAATGCAGTTTCTGAAGCAATTGATTTACTTGATAAAGGTACAATGAGAGTTGCAGAAAAGCAGCAAGATAAATGGATTGTAAACCAATGGCTCAAAAAAGCAGTATTACTCTCATTTCGCATTCAAGATAATGATGTAATTAAAGGCGGATTTACCCACTATTACGACAAAGTTGCGCCTAAATATGCAGACATCAGCAGTCGTGAATTTCAACAACAAGGTGTACGCGTGGTGCCGCCGGCTTCTGCACGCAAAGGGGCATATATTGCGCCCGGTGTTGTTTTGATGCCATCTTACGTGAATATCGGTGCTTATGTAGACAGTGGTACGATGGTAGACACTTGGGCAACCGTGGGTTCATGCGCGCAAATTGGCAAAAATGTGCATTTATCCGGTGGTGTAGGGATTGGCGGCGTATTAGAACCCGTGCAAGCATCTCCAACAATTATTGAAGACAATTGCTTTATTGGTGCGCGATCAGAAGTAGTTGAAGGCGTGATTGTCGGTGAAGGTGCTGTTATTTCTATGGGTGTTTACATTGGACAAAGCACCAAAATTTACAATCGAGAAACCGGCGAAGTCAGTTATGGTTACATTCCACCCGGTTCAGTGGTTGTATCTGGCAATTTACCGGCTAAAAATGGTCAATACAGTTTATATTGCGCAGTTATCGTCAAACAAGTGGATGAAAAAACACGTAGTAAAGTGGGTATTAACGAATTATTAAGAGATATTTAGGAAGAGGTAGACGTAGGTCGGCAATCCTTTATGGATGACTTGTTAAACGCTGCCAATGTTGTCGATCGAGGTGGATTAACATTGGCAGGACGAGCATTACAAAAACACGGTGGGCGTACAAATAGTTTGTTTCCAAAAGCAATAGGAAATCCACAAGCCATCAACGAACAAGCTTCCTCTATCGTTAATGATATATTGAATAATCCAGAACATACGCAAATCATACGGCATCATGCCCGTTTTGGTGATGTTGTAGAAATTTATGCTCCTAATGGACAAGGATTACGCTATGATTCAAAAAATAACTTCGTTGGGTTTATTGAAAAAGGAGATTAATCATGATGACAATTACTATTGCCAGCCTTCCTGATCGCGAAAAATTAGTTGCAGAACTCTGGTACAACCAAGAATTATGGGGAGAAATTTCTCAAGACACTGGTGAATTAATCCTAGAAATTTACCCAAATTCTTCTCACCATTTCCATCAATTAAAATGCGAAGAATTGATAATGGCAGTTCAACAAGCTAAAGATAAACTACTTTACGGGTAAACCAAATTTCAAAACCCATGATATCCTTACAATGGTCTGTAGTCATTCCAACTTATCAACGAGAAGCGATTCTATTACGTTGTTTATATTGGATTACTCAACAAACTTTATTGCCAAAAGAAATTATTGTAGTGGATGCCAGTCCTCATTGGCGTGATACTTACACTCAAGTAATGACGGGATTGGCAAGGCAATTTACTAACATTCAATGGTATTATATTTGTGCAGATCGCGCTTCTTCCGCTGCACAACGTAATCAGGGCATTGCATTGAATACCGCTGATATTATTTTTCTCATTGATGATGATTCGTTGATGTATCCCAATTGTGCTAAAGAAGTGATGCAGATTTATACCGCTGATATTCAACAACAAATTGCCGGTATTATGCCATTTTTAAATCCATTGCCTCCAGAAATCAGCGTTGAACGTTATCAAATTAAAAAACCTTCTCTGGTCAAACAATATTTACTCAAATTGAAAACAGGACTGCGACATTTTGCCAAAACCTTGATCAGGGACGATGATATTTTTATTCCTTATGATTTCAGTTACCCTAGTTACCAAGTTCCTGAATCATTGAAACAATTTGATGTATATTGCGTACCTATGATTCATGGTGCCAGAATGAGTTATCGGCGTGAAATTTTGGCTCAAATCCAATTTGAAGAAATACTTGCCCGTTATGCTGTTAATGAAGACAATGATGTATGTTATCGCTCTTCTCGTTTAGGCATGTTATTACACGCGATGCGTCCACAAATTTGTCATTTACAAGTTGGTGGCGGACGTTTATCACGTTTTACGGTCACAGCGTTATGGGGATTTAATCAAGTTGCATTACATCGATTACACAGTGCAGATTTAACCCGTTTTCAGCATTTATTTGTTAAGCTATTACGGCGACGTTTATTTACACAAGCGATTAAAGATATTTTAGATCAGCGGTGGACATTACCAGCAATGCGTGGAATTTGGTTTGTTTGGCAACATTATCAAGAAATTATAACGAAAACACCTGAGGAATTGCGTCATTGGTATCCCAAATTTCAACAAGATTTAATTAACCGTGATAAACATTGATGATTGGATTATTACAACGTGTTACGTCAGCCAGTGTAACGGTTGACAGACAAATAATTGCGCAAATTAACACTGGCTTATTAGTCTTGATTGGCGTGGAAAAATTAGACACAGAACAACAAGCCGATCGTTTATTGGCACGTTTACTCACCTATCGCGTTTTTAGTGACACTCAAGATAAAATGAACATCAGTTTGCGTGATAATCAAGGCGGATTATTGCTAGTACCACAATTTACTTTGCCCGCCGATACCCGCAAAGGAACACGCCCAAGTTTTACACCAGCAGCACCGCCTGAATTGGGTAAAAAATTATTTGACCATTTGTGTGCTCAAGCCAAAAAGCTGCATCCAATTGTAGAAACAGGACAATTTGCAGCAAATATGCAAGTCAGTTTAGTAAATGATGGTCCAGTCACATTTTGGTTACAAGTCTCTCATTAAGATTGACACAAAGGATCGAATTAGAAATGCGTAAAATTATCATTATCGGTGCAACCTCAGCGATTGCACAAGAAACAGCAAAACTCTTTGCCCAACAACAGGATAGCTTATTCCTAATTGGACGAGATGCAGCACGATTAAAGATTATTGCAGCTGATTTGAAAGTAAGAGGCGCAACTCAAGTCGACTATCTCAGTGCCGATTTACTTGCCTATGAACAACATGAAACAATTATCAGACAAGCCTATGAATGTTTAGGATGTGTTGACGTAGTTTTAATTGCTTATGGTACTTTAGATCAACAGCAAGCCTGTGAGCAAGATTTTTCAAAGACAAAACAAGCACTTGATACTAATTTTTTCAGTGTGGTATCATTGTTGACCGAGTTAGCTAATCGCTTTGAACAGCAACATTATGGCTGTATTGCCGTAATTTCTTCAGTAGCTGGTGATAGAGGACGACAAAGTAACTATATATATGGCGCAGCAAAAGGTGGTTTAACGATTTTCTTACAAGGTTTACGTAATCGTTTACATCACGCTCATGTCTGTGTTTTGACCATTAAACCGGGTTTTGTCGATTCACCAATGACGGCGCAATTTAAAAAAGGAATACTGTGGGCACAGCCAGAAGATATTGCTAAAGGCATTGATAAGGCAATTAAAAAGCGCAAAAATGAAGTTTATTTACCTTGGTTTTGGCAAGGCATCATGGGCATTATTCGCTGTGTGCCTGAATTTGTTTTTAAACGGATGAAATTGTAATGATGCGACAAATATTAGTTTTCCTGCTTATCCTCATAAATTTAAATATCACAACATCGGTGAACGCTGATCAACAAAATGCACAAGTGGCAGAAGAAGTTAAATTTGTAGTGATGCCAATCACCAAGCGTGGTCATAAATGGCGTATTGGATATATTGAAAGTAATACGCGTGACACCTATTATGCCTCGTTAGTTGCCACGTTACAAAGTCTCATGAAATTAGGTTGGTTACCTCAAATCACATTACCACACTCTGAAGACCAAAAAAGTACGACTGAATTATGGTCATGGTTAGCCACTCAAGTTGATAGCCAATACATTGAATTTGTTAAAGATTCCTATTGGACTGATGTGATAGAACCGCCACTTGCTGCCAAAGCGTCCACTGAATTACTGATACATCAAAAAGAAAAAGCACTGGATTTAATGATTTGTATGGGTACAGATGCGGGTCTGTTAATTCGAGCAATGAGTGACAACAAGCAAACGCCTTATACGATTCCCACTATTTTTGGTTCGGTCACCGATGCAGTTGCAGCAGGTATCGTCAATAGTGCAAAACATTCGGGTTACGATCACTTGTTGGCAAAAGTTGATCCCGATCGTTTTAAAACACAAATTCAAATATTTCATAATATCTTTCATTTCAAAAAGTTAGGTATCGTCTACGATCCTGAAAAAAGTAGCATTTCAGGTTTTGAAACTATTGCAGAAGCGGCACTTGAAAGAGGTATTACATTAGTGAGCTGTCACATCCAAGACCGCGGCTCAAAAGACATTCCACTGTCAGAACAAGAATTGACCACCTGTTATGAAACTTTAGCACCCAAAATTGATGCGATGTATGTAACAAGTATGCCGGGTTTAACGACAGAAAATATGCCCGATCTGTTGGCACCACTCTATCAATATCGTATTCCTTCATTTGTACAACTGGGCAGCAAATTTGTTAAAGATGGGATGTTAATGACGCTTTCCACCGCTGGATATGGTTATCTAGGTGATTATTATGCAGAAACCATTGCCAAAGTATTCAACGGTGCAAAATTAGGACAATTAGAACAAATTTTACCATCCCGTCTGACATTTACCATCAATTTAGAAACTGCACGAAAAATAAATGCTAAATTACCGATTGAAGTCGTTGGTGCAGCCGATGAAATCTATGGTTTATCAGAAAACGATTTTTAATATGTCAACAATTTTTACACAACCCGGCAGTCTTTACGTTGTTGCAACGCCTATTGGAAATTTACAAGATTTAACCCACCGCGCACAATCAGTCCTTCAACAAGTCACACTAATTGCAGCAGAAGACACCCGTCACAGTCGCTATTTACTGACACACTTTGGAATTCAAACACCCTTACAATCTCTGCATGAACACAACGAAATACAAGCCGCGCAACACCTATTACAACGCTTACAACAAGGTGACAGCATAGCTTTGATCAGTGATGCAGGCACGCCATTAATCAGCGATCCGGGTATGTATCTATTACAATTGGCACATCAACATCGAATCAAAATTGTACCGATTCCCGGTGCCAGTGCTGTCATCACCGCTTTATCAGTCGCCGGTTTTCCAGCAAATCAATTCGTGTTTGAAGGTTTTCTACCAGCAAAAAGCCAAGCACGCCAACAACGTTTACAAGCACTACAACATGAAACCCGCACCCTCGTTTTTTATGAAACACCACACCGTATTGTAGACTGTATCACTACTATACTATCTTGTTTTGGAGAAACTAGAGAAATGGCATTGGTTAAAGAACTGACTAAAATTTTTGAAACCATTCATCGCGATACCATTGCAAACGTATTGAATTGGTTAACAGAACAACCCGAACGACAAAAAGGCGAATTTGTACTTGTTGTGCAAGGCGCGCAAATGCCTAAAGTTCAACAAGTTACCCCAGAAGTTGAAAAAATTTTCTCAATATTACGTGCAGAACTACCATTAAAACAAGCTGCCAAATTAACCAGTGAAATTACCGGTGTTAGCAAAAATGCACTATATACCCTTGGATTAAATCAAATATCAACTGATTAAAAATGAAAATCTTAGACATGCCCGTTGATGAACGTCCTCGCGAAAAGTTACTACAACGTGGCGCGCACGCACTGACTGATGTTGAATTATTAGCAATTTTTTTACGCACCGGTGTACAAGGAAAAACGGCAATAGATTTAGCACGAGATTTACTTAATGAATTCGGTGATTTACGCAGTTTATTGGGTGCTGATCACAGTCGTTTCTGTCAAGCTAAGGGATTGGGTGATGCAAAATATGCGCAATTACAAGCCTGTTTAGAACTCAGTAAACGCTATTTAAGTGAATGTTTAAAAAGAGAAAATGTACTGTCTAATCCTGCAGAAACACGTAACTATTTACTATCTGAATTAAGCGGACGTGATTATGAAGTATTTGCTTGCTTATTACTGGACAATAAAAATCGCGTTATCAAATTTGAAGAACTTTTTTACGGTAGTATTGACGGTGCTGACATTTATCCGCGAGAAGTGGTCAAACGTATTTTGCAATATAATGCAGCAGCAGTCATTTTTGCGCATAACCACCCTTCAGGCATTGCAGAACCAAGTCAAGCTGATCTCATGATAACTAATAAATTGATAACCTTGTTAAAATTAATTGAAGTACGTGTTTTAGATCATTTTATTGTCGGTGATGGTTATGGTATTTCTCTTGCAGAACAGGGATTGCTATAAATAACTACCAACAGAAGGACCTCACGTTGAAAAAATATTTCCTCCTCATACTACTGTTAATCGATATAATAAGCGTAAATGGATGTGGGCAGAAAGGCGATCTTGTCCATCCTACTACTCAACACACAACGATCAATCAAGAATAATATGGATTACTTCAATTATCATCACCATATTTTACATGCAGAATCAGTTAATTTAATTGATTTAGCCAACAAATATGGCACACCTTGCTATGTTTATTCATATGCAACATTGGAACGGCATTGGTACGCTTTTGAAAATGCCTTGGCAAATAAACCTCATCAAATTTGTTACGCAGTTAAAGCAAATAGTAATTTATCGTTATTACAAGTACTTGCACAATTAGGCTCGGGTTTTGATATTGTGTCAGGCGGTGAATTAGAACGGGTATTACAAGCCGGTGGCGACGCCAGTAAAGTCGTATTTTCAGGCGTAGGCAAAACAGCCAATGAAATGCGTCGCGCTCTACAAGTAGGAATTGCTTGTTTTAATGTCGAATCACAACCGGAATTATTGCTATTAAATCAAGTCGCAGCCGAACTTAACACGCAAGCCCCCATTGCACTACGCATTAATCCTGACATTGATGCACAAACACATCCTTATATTTCAACTGGTTTAAAAGAGAATAAATTCGGTATTGAAGTAGATGAAGCACTCGCTATTTACGCCCAAGCCGCTGCATTACCACATATTAAAATAGAGGGTATAGGTTGTCATATTGGCTCACAATTAACTCAAGTAACGCCCTTTGTCGATGCGCTACAACGAATTGTCAATTTAATAGAATTACTTGAAAAACAAGATATTACCTTAAAACACATTGATATTGGCGGCGGATTGGGCGTGCGTTATCGTCAAGAAAATCCTCCTGAACCAAAAACTTATGTGGCTGCCTTGTTAAAAGTGTTAGGCGATAAACCGCATAAAATTTTCTTAGAACCTGGGCGTGCGTTAATTGCCAATGCCGGTATTTTATTAACTAGAATCCAATACTTAAAGCACACGACTTACAAAAATTTCGCCATTGTCGATGCAGCGATGAATGATTTAATTCGACCGGCTCTATACAGTGCTTGGCATGACATTATTCCGGTTAATCCCCGCGAACTGGGAAATACTCAGGAATATGACATCGTAGGACCGATTTGTGAAACCGGTGATTTTTTAGGCAAAGAGCGCGCATTGAATGTGATTGCGGGTGATTTGTTAGCGGTGCGTTCTTGCGGAGCATATGCGTTTACAATGAGTTCCCATTACAATTCACGCCCCCGTGCTGCTGAAATTTTGGTAAAAGGTACACAAGCCACTGTGATTCGACGACGTGAAACGATTGATGATTTATTGGCTTTGGAGCAACCATTTTTGAATGACAATGAGTAAACGCGACAACGCGCCTTGATTTTGCTTGACATACAATTGTCCTCTTTCACCCGCTTGTTTTCGTAAAACGGGTTTTGTGCTATAAAATAATATCGCCTCGTTGAGTTCTGCTAGATGATGGACACGACGAGCGGCATCAACAGCCAATAATTTTTCGCTAATTTCAGTAAAATCATGCGTATGTATACCGATAATTACAGGCAAGCCCAAAGCTGCTGGTTCGAGTAAATTATGTCCACCCACAGGAAACCAACTGCCACCAACATAAGCAAAATCGCTAGCCGCATAGAGTAACAACAAATCTCCCATCGTATCACCCAAATAAATATCCGTCATACTGCTACAAGATTGTTCATGACTGCGTCTAATGACCTGATAAGAAGCGCGTTGACACAATTGCGCCACCCGATTGAAACGTTCCGGATGTCGTGGGACAAGAATCAATAAAAGCGTTGGTATTTGTTGCCGAATCGTATTAAAAGCAGACAAAATAATTTCTTCTTCACCTTCATGCGTACTGGCTGCAATCCAAACAACACGTTGTTCACCCCATTGTTGCCGTAGAGATTGAGCGTTTATCACTATATCTTTAGGTAATGGAAAATCAAATTTAATATTACCCATTACCGTAATATTTTCAACAGGATAACCCAAGGCAACAAAACGATCGGCATCTGCTTGAGTTTGCGCGGCAATAGTATTAATTTTTTGTAACGTAGAACGGATAAAAGGATAAATACGCTGATAACCCGCTGCAGAACGTGCAGATAAACGCGCATTTGCCAGTAATACCGGTATTGCGTGCTGTTGACAAACGTGTAATAAATTAGGCCATATTTCAGTTTCCATTAAAATCAACAATTTAGGTTGAGTACGCCGTAGAAAACGTCCCATGGCATCTGGTAAATCATAAGGTAAATAAAAGTGATTCACTTGATGCGCAAATGTTTCTCGCACCCGCTTTGAACCTGTTGGTGTCATGGTTGTTATCAACAGCGGTAATTGTGGAAATTGTTGCTGTAATGTCCGTATCAGTGGAATTGCAGCTTGTACTTCACCCATAGAAACTGCATGTATCCAAATACTGTGTGGTGTAGACAAAGGCGTGATGAAACCAAATCGCTCAGACCATCGTTGCCAATAAGCAGGCGATTTGATACCGCGCCACAATAAACGTAGCAAAATAATAGGCAAAATAGAATAAAAAAGTAGTGAGTAGATAAATCGCAAGGGAAAGTTCTCAGATAGTGACGAGTAAAATATCGTTAAGGCAAGAAAGAAAATGAGTGGATTGAAATTATTAGGATTATAGCTATTTCTCTAATAAATCGATCATCTTACGCAAATCAGTATTTTGTTGTTTTAGATATTCAATTTCTTTAGTTTGTTGCTCATTTACTAATTGTGCTTTTTCAAGTTCATGCTGTAATTTTAATAACTGCTCAGATGAAGAGTTATCATACCAATTTTGGCAATGGTGGTTACTTTGAGTGCCACCAAAATTAAAAATATTTCTATCACAGACTAATTCTGCTAAATCTACTTCAAAAGCCTCTGCAATTTTTTCTAATTTGATCGAATTCGGATGAGTTACTCCCCTTTCAATATGTCCATAAGCGTTTAAAGAAATATTTAATTTTTCGGCAACTTCTTGTTGTGTCCAACCTTTAGCCTTACGCATAAGTTTTATTCTTTCATGAAGTTTCATAGATACACAATAAAATGAGCAAAATAACAAGTAAATTATGGTATAAAAATTTATAATTTTTTTAGTATACTCTTTACAGGCAATATCCTTCAATGGGTAGTTTATCAAAATTTAACGAATTGGGTGATATATGTGGGATATCCTGCTGAATGTTTTGATAGGGGCAACTGCCGGTTATGCAGCCTACAAGGTTGTTGAGGCGTTATGGCCAAGATTTGTTAGTTTGTGGGAAGGACTTGTTGAAACTGTTCAGGAAATTTGGGGGTATATCACAGAAGCCACTAAAGATTTCCTAGCGGGTGTAGCTAAATTTTTACAAGATCAATGGTCAGAAGTCAAGTCTTTCATAAGAAAAACTTTTGGTTATATCAGTGAATGTATCGTCTTCTTGTTTGAACAAGATGGAGAAGCGTATCTTGGATTCATGAATCCTAATACTCAGGAAACAAGTATAGGTTCAATAGGGCAAGCACCACAAGATGCTCAGTTAGCTACACAACAAGTTATTGCGGGTACGCTTGATTTAGGAAACTAAAAGGGGGAGATAATACTCATGGGATTTTTTTCATGGTTAGGTAGTCTGTTTGATCAACTCATTGGTTGGTTGGGAAGAGTTGTAGCCGCTTTTTTAGAAGCACTCGTATGGGCCATTCAAAGGATTTGGGAGGCAGTCGTTGCAGTCGCTTTAATAGCCGCCTTTGGCTACGCATCTGTTTTATATGTTATTTTTTATGCCGGTTACGCGTTAGGTGAGACCATCATGGAAATTTGGGATCCACGCTACTACGATAGTAAACCATCTCAAGTTTTCAAGGTCAAGCAAGCACCAAAAAATACTCCCTTACCTACCAGTCGGAGTGCCGCTAAGGTGCTTACTCTGGGAAATTGGTATTAGAAATTGAGGAAATTAATATGCCACGAAGTTCTGAAGGCGAAAAAGTATTCCTTCAAATCAGTTTTAATGCTTCTGATCGTGAAGGAAGTTTGAGAACCATAGAGATCATCGGTATTCCCGGTGAAAAACTAGCAAATGGTGAATGTGTCGTTAGTCAAAAAGCGCAACACTTTTTTGATGATCTGATTGTGAAACCGCTTTTTGAGGAGAGTCGTCGTTCACGAAACTGTAATTTTCGTTATCTCAAGGTATGGGCATGTCACCCGGATATTAAGGACAGTGAACGAGGTTATAGCGTCCCCAAAGTTGATAAACACGATTTGAAAATAGGTTCTGACATTCCATCTTCTGGGTTAAAAAACATCTACGTTTTAGATAATGGGCTGAAAGAAGAAGAGTATAGGCAATGGAAGCAAGTCGCGGAAGATTTGTTTTCTCCGTTATTTAGAAAGTTTATTGTGTCACCAAGACCTCCTGAAATTCATGGAGGCAATCCCTTTTCGAGACTCATCGAAACCGTTTTGGATGGTGTGGATTCTGCCATAAACTCAGTAGATAAATATGGTGAGATGAAACGGAGTCTATTTTTCGATACGTTGATTATTCAGATAGATTAAGAGGAAAATCGCTATAATGCCAAGATACGATCCACCTTTACGTGAAAAGGTAGATAATTTTAGGAAACATGCCGGAGAAGAGATTGCTTCTTCATCAAGCAAGCAAAATGATTCTACTCAAGAAAATAACAGCGGCGATGCGCCCGAATCAGATCAATCTGCCACAATTCCTGCTACTTCTTCAATAGATTTTTCTCTCTATTTGAGAGAACCTAAGTACACCTTAGACGATGTTATTCTACCAGTGAATACAAGAGAACAAGTAGACTCTGTTCTAGCTGAAATTGAATATCAGGACTTGATTTACAACGAGTGGGGAATGGGAGAAAAGCACAAGTTAGATAAAGCACTCTCAATTAATTTTTCGGGACCGCCCGGTACTGAAAAAACACTCGCTGCTGAAGCAGTCGCTCATGCTTTGAAACTAAAAATCCTAGTCGTTCCTTATGATCAGCTTGAATCCAAGTATGTTGGTGAGACTCCTAAAAATATCGTCAGAGCTTTTGGCTTTGCAACCGAACAGAAAGCATTGCTCTTTTTCGATGAAGCGGATTCATTTCTCGGTAAGCGATTGGAAAACGTTACTCAAGCAACTGATACTGCAGTTAATCTGACACGCAGTGTGATGATAACTCAACTATCCAACTATGAAGGCATTGTAATTTTTGCCACGAACTTAATTTGCAACTATGCTCCTGCTTTTATTAGTAGAATTCGCAGGAAGGTTCAATTTGATTTGCCTGATGAGAAGGCGCGAGAAGCAATTTGGAAGGTGCAACTTCCTAATAAATTGCCCTTGGACGAAGTGGATTTTGCTCAATTGGCTTCTGTATTTGATGGAATTTCAGGAAGAGATATCAAAAATGCTGTTTTTAAAGCAGTAGTATCCGCTGCTAAAGAGAATAAGCCTAAGTCAGAAAAGAAAGTTACTCATACCCATCTTAGTCAAGCCATAAAAGAAATTATTGAATCTAATAAAACTACTTCACGACAAGAATTAAAATTAGTTCCCGTTGAAGGGAATATCCAATTACCTCCTTTAGCAGCATCTACCGATATTTAATAGTTCGCGATATGACGTGTTTCCTCATGCAGTCATACTATAGCAAGTAGGGTGTATAAGCGAAGCGTCATACACCTTTTGGCTAAGGTGCATGGCGGCTTACGCCTTATGCACCCTACGAGCTTGTGTTTGGTCTGTAATTTTAATGCGTTTGCCCTAGTTATGGCTTGTCTTATTAAAAAAAATAGATTATTATAACCAACGCTGTGTTTGAGTATATTGTAGTTTTATCACCACCGCAGTTGAGGTGTTGAAATGGTTGCTTTAAATGAGGCTTGCATTTCGGCTGTTTTTGATTTTCTATCCAAATTTTGAGATAGACATATAGTTTTTAAGAGGTTTATAGGTATGCCAACAGGTACCGTCAAATGGTTTAATGAGACCAGAGGCTTTGGCTTTATTGCACCTACAGAAGGTGGTAAAGACATTTTTATTCACTATTCATGCATTAAAGTTGATGGATTTAAAACTCTTAAAGAGGGACAACTTGTCGAATTTTCGGTAGAGAATGGTCCTAAGGGTTTACACGCAATAAATTGCGAGCCACGAGAAGAAAAGGGTTAATTTATAGTAAAGATATATGAATTATCAAAACTAATAGTGATTGATAAGACGCTAAAAGATCATATATTTCAAAGATTTTTATGGATTTTTAGGAGTAGTACGTTACAGAAAAATTAAAATAATAAATAAATTATCTGTGAATCGGATTTTGCGGGTTTTTATAATGAAATGCCTTTTTATTATCAATCGAATAGGTACTTTTCTATTGATAGTAAGGCATATCAGCTTTGCACGATTACGGAAACTTAATAAACAATAGTTTCCGTGTCTTTATTTGCAAGATACAGTGTCAACTGTTGCATTTCAGCTAATCATGATTGACAAAGAAAGATTGCCAATCGTGATCAACTAGGAAAATCTCAAGCGTATCGTTTGAATTTTGATCTACATATCTCATTACCAATGTAACTACCTCATTTAATTTGATAAAGTTTGTCTGTCCGTGCCATCAGAGGGTTGTGTAGTTTGAGGCGTTGCATCAATCTTTTTAGCCACTTTCGGTCGACAAGACAAGAAAAATTCTTCATTTTCCAGAAAACATTCACGATTGGGATTAATTAGCACCAAAATTGTCAAAATAAACAACAAGATACCAAAAATAATGATTAAACGTTTAGATAATTGTTTGGCAACTTTGACAAAATAAGTTAATAAATGCGCAAAGAAATACAACAACACGCTGGCTAAAAAAATAGCGGCGATTATTTTTAATGTGATTACTAAAGTCTCAGGAAAATCAGAATGATATAAATCGTTCCAAAATCGAGATAATCCCTCAAGTAATTTTTCTAGCATATTGATTAAACTAAAACCGAATTAGGTAAGTCACAGGATAATTTTTAGGACGCGATTCATCCCCTCCACTGCTTTCAATACTCAATTCATGGTTGTGTTGACCACTGGATTCAATACTAAAAGTATGATTATGTATACCATTTTCCGTCGTCCAATACTGTTGATTATCATCCACTTCGCCAGTAATTGCCCGTCTTTCATTTAAGTTTTTCGCAGTAAACCAATAACCATTTGCTTGCAGACGATGCTGATGTGCACCCCCTTTATCTGTATTACCTTTATGAGTATGTAAACCCCCTTCTTTTGCCTGTCCATAATGTATATGTGCTTGATTTTGGTCGATTTGATAACTACCTAATATTCGATTGGGGTCTAATTGTTTTCCTGCATCCAAGCCACGTAAAAAAACACCTCTAAAATCAGGAACATTAAATGTTTCAGTTGTAGTAGTATGACCATAACTGTCAGTAATCGCCGTATATAAATCTGGATATTTTTTCTTAGACAAAGTGCTACCATCACAAATCAACCAGCGTGCCTGATAGAGCTGCTGCCGGGTCTTCTCATTAATCATGCCTGCATAGGCAATGACTGTCCCGGGCAAAACTAATTTATCCATTTCTTCTTGTTTCAATTTGATTGTATTGAGTAAAGCTGCCACCATTTTTCGCATATCATTGATTTGAATATCTAATTTATCATCATATTCACGATGAGTTTGCAATGTAGTGGTAATAATTTCACTTAATTCATTATTTAATTCAACGACTTTCTCAATACTAGCTGGATGAGCAGGAAGGGGAATCTTTTGTAATTCCTGTAATTGTATAGTTAATTTTTCTAATGTAGTATGCGTTTGGCTAATACGCGTATCTAATGTAGTTAAATGAGTCGTGTTTTCATCTCGCAATTGATTGACATATAATAATGTAGCCGGTTGTTCTGGGAAGGAAATTTCTTTAAGCACTCGTAATTGTTCAGCCAAATGATGCAATGTTGTTGGCAATGTTGTTACCAATAACATCTGCCCTTCTAATGAGGCAATACGTTCGCTTAACCAATAATAAGTGCCACTGACAACTGTAATTACGCTAATAATAATCGTAACAATCATGCGTTTCCACAACACGATATTTTCTCCCCGTTTACCTAAGTTTACTTTATCATAACCATGATATTTCTGTTATCAATTTAGTATTATATTTTTCAATCGATTGATTTTATAATCAAATTATTTATTATCAGTTAATTCTGTTAACAAAGTGCGAATAAAAGGAATAGTGATTTTTCGCTGTGCAGCTAGTGAAGCGTAATCTATACGCTCTAACCATTTCATTAAGTTATGCATATCACGTGTGCAGTGACGAATTAAATATAACGCAACTTCATCTGACAAAATAAGTCCACGCCTCGCTGCATGTATTTGTAAAGCTTGTATTTTACTATCATCATCTAAAGATTGTAACGCAAAAATTCCCCCCCATGCTAATCGAGAAATTAAATCTGGTAGTTGTAATCCCAATTCTTGTGGTGATACATTGCCGCTGATAATTTGCAAAGTTTGATTATCTTTTAACCGATTGAATAAGTGGAATAACGCCTCTTCCCATTGTGGCAAACCTACAATAGCTTGGATGTCATCAATACAAACGCAGTCTCGAGTTTCAACACCTTCTAAGATACTCACATCTACTTGACAAAAGTAGCGTAATGGTAGATAAATCGGTGTTTTTCCTTGTTGTCCAATCTGTTGACAAACTGCCTGTAATAAATGAGTTTTGCCTGTACCTTCTGTACCACAAAGATATAAATAATTTTGTTCTTGTGATACAATGAGTTGCTGTAATGTTTGGTAAATCACTTGATTGATACCGGGAACATAATTGGCAAAAGTAGCAGAATCATGTAAGGTAACACCAAGTGGTAATTGCGTCGTAGTCATATAAATAACAATTTGAAATATAACTTATTTTAGATAAAAATTAACTGTAAATCAATAGAATAACAAACCGGATATTAATAGGAATTTGGATATGTCTCAATGTGGCAGAGAAGCGTTTGCACTACAAGTGTTGGGTGATAGTATGCAACCAGAATTTCAAGAAGGTCATATTATTATTATTGATCCTGATGCGGTGGTAGAAAGTGGTAATTATGTATTAGCAAAATATGAAGAAGAATATATATTTCGTCAGTTAATAATTGAAGATAATCAATATTTTCTCAAACCGTTGAATGAAAATTATCCCACCTTATCAATTCCAAATTTAGAAGCCGTACAAGGGGTTATTGTGCAACGAGCGGGCAAACGACGTAAAGAACATAAACATTATGCCTAAACCGCAAACGATTACTTTACTTTCTCTGCTCAAGCCGCGCTATTGGTTATTATGGATGGGTATTGGTATTTTGTGGAGTTTGACCCGTTTACCGCTCGCTTGGCAACTGGTTTTGGGTAAAAAATTAGGGCGAATATTTGGTTATTTTGCACATCGTCGCCGCCATATCGCTCTGATTAATATACAGTTGTGTTTTCCAGAACTGAATATATCGCAGCAAGAAAAACTATTACAACAACATTTTGAATCTTTAGGTATGGGTTTTTTTGAACTACTCAGTGCATGGTGGATAAAGGATAGTGCATTGAAATCATTAGGAAAAATTCATGGATTAGAGTATTTACAAGCCGGATTACAGCGCGGTAAAGGCGTGATTTTACTCAGTGCGCATATGACTTCACTAGAAATAGGTAGCCGATTTTTAGTTCAACAAACCGTTATTCATGGCGTTTATCGCACTCATGAAAATCCATTGATTGAATATTTAGTGCAAAAAATTCGAGAGCGTCATGCTGAAAAAGCAATTCCACGCGAAGCGGTTAGAGAAATAATACGCAGTTTAAAACAAAATAAGGTATTGTGGTTTGCTATGGATCAGAATTTTGGTCATAAAAACAGTGTGTTCGCGCCTTTTTTCAATGTACCTGCAGCAACAAATACTATCACTACTCGTTTAGTCGAATTAAGTGGTGCCGCGGTTATTCCTTTTTTTACCCAACGATTACCTAATGGACAAGGCTATTTGATGACGTTACAACCGCCACTGACGGACTTTCCTAGCGAAAATGTGTTACAAGATGCCACTCGTATTAATCAACTCATTGAACAACATGTGCGCCAAGTGCCTGAACAATATCTATGGGTACATCGACGCTTTAAAGATCGACCATTGGGAGAATCTGATGTATATCAACAATAATGGAATTTATTGATAACATGCAAAAATTCGTGAAAAATTCTTTTGGTATTTCTTTAATTTTATTAAGCCTAAGTTGGTTGTTTATCTTACCTTTTATTCCATTAAACAGTGATAAATCGCTTAGTGAGAACTTTTTTACGCAAAATAGAGGGCAATATATGCTTTTATTTTTCGGTTTTCCGGGCTGCCATACGATTTGTCCACCTACATTGAAAAAAATGGGAGAGCTTTATCAAGTTTATCAACAAAATACAACTGATAATTTATTGGACATTACTTTTATCAATTTGCTGCTTACTGTTGACAAGCAAACCGCAATCGATTACGCCAAGCAGTTTGAACAACATTTTATTACTTATCAACCTACTGAAGCACAACTCGCCGAATTAACCAGACAATTAGGCGTATATTCTTATCAAACGCAAGCGCAAACGTTAGAACATAGTGGTTATATTTATTTGCTAGAAAATGTAGAAAATCAATGGATTATCAGACATATCTATCCAAACAATCAACGTTTAAACGCACGATTTTTTGATGACCTAGGACGTATCATCAAAAAGTAAAAAAGGGATATAATATAATTTGATAAAGTGCTTTTGAAATCTAACTCGGGAATAATTAACATGCAGAACATACTCAATTATCGTATTTCCCAACAGATACACTACAGTACCAAGTCTATTGTCTATCGCGCAATTCGTGAGTATGATCAACAGCCTGTTATTATTAAACGACTCAAGTCAGATTTTCCCACAGCAACTGAATTAGCCCGCTATCGTCATGAATTTGAAATTCTTAACCAGTTAACAATACCGAGCGTAATCCAAATTTATGAATGGCAACCCTATCAAAAGAGTTTAGTATTAATAATTGAAGACTTCGGTGGCGAATCTCTAAGCTTAATATTAAGACAACAATCTTTATCCCTACCAATATTGTTATCATTATTGATTCAAATGGCGGATTGTTTAGGGCAAATTCATGCCAATAATTTGATTCATAAAGATATTAATCCGAATAATATTATCTGTAATTTAGCAACAGGGCAAATGAAGTTAATTGATTTTGGCTTAGCCAGTCGTTTACCGCGTGAAAATCCGACCTTACAAAGTCCAAATCAGTTGGAAGGGACATTGGCTTATCTCTCGCCGGAACAAACGGGACGAATGAATCGAACGCTGGATTATCGCACTGATTTATACTCGTTGGGAGTGACTTTTTATGAATTATTGACAGGACAATTACCATTTATTTCTCAAGACCCTTTGGAAATGGTACATAGTCATATCGCTAAGCTTCCAGTGCCAATTGCCAAAATCAATCCACAAATTCCAACTATTTTGTCTGATGTAGTGATGAAATTAATGGCTAAAAATGCAGAAGATCGTTATCAATCTGCATTTGGATTAAAGTATGATTTAGAACATATTTTAGCCAATTTGCAACAATTTGAACAGTTATCAAGCTTCAAACTTGCTCAACAGGATATTTCCAGCAAATTTCATCTACCGCAAAAACTTTATGGACGTGAGACTGAAATAGAAACTTTGCTTGCTGCGTTTAATGGGATAACCGAAGGCAATGCCAAAATGGTGTTAGTAGCAGGTTATTCAGGTATTGGTAAGTCTGTATTAGTTAAGGAAATTTACAAATCTTTGAGTCGCAGCAAGGGCTTTTTTGTAACTGGTAAATTTGACCAATTTCAACGTAATGTGCCTTATACTGCAATTGTCAGTGCATTTAGTGAATTAATCCAACAGCTACTCTCTGAAGATAATGAATCTTTATCTGCTTGGCGCAATGAGTTATCTCAAGCACTATATCCTAATGGACAAGTAATTATTGATGTTATTCCTGAAGTTGGATTAATTATTGGACCGCAACCGCCAGTGCCAACTTTGGGGTCGATGGAGTCTCAAAATCGTTTTAATCTAGTGTTTCAAAACTTTGTCCGTGTATTTAGCCAACCTAAACATCCTTTAGTCATTTTCTTTGACGATTTACAATGGGTTGATTCGGCAACTCTTAAATTATTAGAAGTGATGATGCTGGATAATTTTCAAAAAGCCTTATTGTTAATCGGTGCTTATCGGGATAACGAAGTTTCTTCCAGCCATCCACTCATGATTACGTTGGATACGCTCCATCAAGAAAAGATTTTTCTAACACAAATAATATTAAAGCCATTAGCTTATGAACAGATTAATCAACTCATTGCTGATAGTTTGCAACAAACACTACAATCAGTTGAATTATTAACAGATTTAGTGATGCGTAAAACTGGCGGTAATCCATTTTTCGTCAATCAGTTTTTACATACTTTATACGAAGAAAATTTACTCAACTTTATACCACCGACTTCTACCGATAGGGGTGGTTGGCAATGGGATGTTACTCAAATTGAAGCCCTTAATATTACTGATAATGTCGTTGATTTAATGGTGAATAAATTGCGAAAATTGCCGATGGCTTCACAAAAAGTACTCCGTTTAGCTGCTTGTGTGGGAAACCATTTTGATTTAGTAACACTGTCAATTATTTATGAAAAGCCGACGATAGAAACTTTTCAAGAAGTCATGCCAAGTATTACGGAAGGCTTTATTTTACCCACTACAGGATTAGAAATCAGTGGTGAAACAACACACCATTCTCAATTTCGCTTTTTACATGATCGCGTGCAACAAGCGGCTTATTCACTGATTAGTGATGCTCAAAAACAAGCAGTTCATTTGAAAATTGGACGGTTATTGTTAGCAAATACAACGGCTTTAGATGAGCAATTGTTTAGTATTGTTGATCAACTTAATGAAGGGATCAGTTTAATTTCAGAGGAAACAGAACGATTGCGCTTGGCTGAATTGAATTTGAAAGCTGGGAAAAAAGCTAAAGAATCAATTGCCTATAATTCTTCTGTTCAATATTTAAAAACGGCTATTCAACTCCTACCAATCAATTTTTGGAAAACTCACTATGAGTTAGCTTTTACGCTACATTGGGAATGGACAGACAGTGAATTTCGTTTATCCAATTTTGCAATCGCTGAACAATTAACCGACGAACTTTCGACACAAGCAGAATCAATTGCAGATAAACTTAAGCTTTACCATCTACAAATTGAGCTATACGGCATTCAGGCAAAATACCAGCGTTGTGTGGAAATCTGTTTAGATGCTTTACACCTCCTTAACGTTGATTTACCTCCATTAAGTAAAATCACAGCCGATAGCTTTTTGCCAGAGCTAGAAAAATTTAAACAATTGTTAGAAAATCGTGCTCTTGATAGCCTATTTGAACTACCAGAAATGCAAGATTACCAAGCTAAAGAAATACTGTTGTTAGTGTCGAAATTAGCAGGGATAGCTGTCATCGGTCATCCTAATTTTTATCTGCTTTTGACGCTTATTGGGATTAACTATTCATTGCAATATGGTAATTCTAGTGATTCAGCCTTCGCGTATGTTCTCTTAGGGGGTATTTTTATTACTCATTTTCGCGACCACATCACTGGACACCGTTTAGCGCGCATGGGGATTCGTCTGATTGAAGAAAAATATCCAAATCCACAACTGATCACTAGAGAATCCGCTTTTTTTGCTTGGCATATTAACCATTGGATGGCAAATCCACTCACTAATTTGGACGTAAGTAAACGCGGATTTTTAAAAGCAATCGAATGTGGTGATTTGACTTTTGCTACTTACAATTATGGCGTATCGCCACCACCACTATTTTTCACCGGCGCCCCATTAAATGAATTAATTGTAGAAGTAGATAAAATCATCGAATTTTGTGGTGCGAATAAACTAATCTTTACTATTGCCATTTCCTTAACGCTCATTATGAAGATGGTTGCTTTAAATTTACAAGGTAAAACTAAAGATTATCTAAGTTTTTCCTATCAAGACTCGCTTGAAACCATTGATGAATCACAATTTATTATAGATTGGGAATTTGTACCAATGGTTGTGGGTACTTTCTACATTCGTAAATTTCAAAGTCTTTATTTATTCGGAGAATATGAAAAGGCATTATCACACATGCCCGTGATTGATAAGAATTTTGATGGCTGTGGTGGACATCTCGTTACCTTTGAATATCATTTTTACCGTGCTTTAACGATTTTAGCATTATATTCAAATTATTATAAAATAAAGCCAGATCATTTAACCCCATTTGAAGCAAGTCGCGACTTCATTAAAAAATGTGCAGATCAATGCCCGAGTAATTTCCTATTCTTTCAACGTCTATTAGAAGCAGAAACAGCGCGTTATCAAGGTCAAGATTTAGAAGCTATGGATTTATACGACCAAGCAATCGCAGTGGCTAAAGAAAATCGCTTTATTCATAACGAAGGATTAGCAAATGAATTAGCAGCCAAATTTTATCTCTCAAAAGGTAAAGCACAATTTGCAGCTATTTACCTTTATGAAGCCCATTACGACTATCAATCATGGGGAGCAACAGCAAAAGTACATCAATTACAAACTCAACACTTATCACTGCTTACCAGACAATCCACTGGGTCAGCGAATTTTCTTCGTTCCCAAATAACCACTACATTCGAAGCCTTAGGCAGTACACAAGAACTCGACTTAAACAGCATTATCAAAGCTTCTCAAACCCTATCTGGAGAAATCGTCCTTCATCAACTACTAAAACAAATGATTCACATCGTGATCGAAAATGCGGGTGCAGAGCTAGGTTATCTACTATTTTTCAAGAAACAACAATGGGTTATAGAAGCACAAGGCGGACAACAAACTGCAGCTATCTTACAATCCATACCTATTGACGATAACTGCCTAGTTTCCACCGCAGTGATTCACTACGTCGCACGTACTCAACAATGGATCACGCTAGATGACGCGACCAAAATAGGCAACTTTACCCAAGACCCGCACATTATCCAATCACAAGTCAAATCATTGTTGTGCTTACCATTAAAACACCAAGGACAACTCACTGCCATCTTATACCTAGAAAACAACCTAGCCATTGGCGCGTTTACCTCAAAACAACTAGAAACCCTTAATTTACTCTCCTCACAACTGGCAATCTCGATTGAAAACGCCCAACTTTATGCCAATTTAGAACAAAAAGTTGTAGAACGTACCCATGAACTTGCAGAAAAAAATGTACGCTTAATTCAACTCGATCAAGAAAAAAATGAATTCTTAGGTATCGCTGCTCATGACTTGAAAAACCCATTATCAACGATTCTAGGCTTATCAGAGATGCTCGTCGAAGATATCAATGACTTATCCCCAGAAACAGTCATTGAGTTCGCCACTAACATTAGTATTAGTGCCAAACAAATGTTTGATTTAATTGTAAATTTATTAGATGTTAATCAGATTGAATCGGGTAAATTCAAGATATTATGGCAAGCAGTTGACTTACATCCATTAATTCAACAAATCCTAAACAGCTATCAAACACGTGCAATTGCCAAACAAATTCACCTGAATTATCAAGCACAACCCTGTGTAATCCAGCTAGATTTCAATATTGCGCGCCAAATTTTAGACAATATTATTTCCAATGCAATCAAATATTCGCCACTGGCAAAAAACGTTTATGTACGCTTAATTGAAACCGAAACGTCAGTACGCTGTGAAATTCAAGACGAAGGACCTGGCTTAAGCGAAATTGATAGACAAAAGCTATTTGGTAAATTTGCCCGCCTAACGGCTCAACCAACAAAAGGCGAACATTCCACTGGTTTAGGTTTGTTCATTGTTAAGAAATTAGTGACTGCCATGCACGGACAAGTCTGGTGCGAAAGCGAACTGGGAAAGGGTGCGACATTTACTGTTGAATTTAATAAAATTTAAAATGTTAGAAGTTGCGCATTGATAAAAATAATTGTCGCTAGTCAGGTTGCCATGCAATAAACTAACTCCATTACGCCATAGGTTATAACCTTATGCGTTCAATTTCTCGCCCTGCATGGTATGATGTGGGGCTTTTTTACGTGTGCTATACTTTGAATTGAAAGAGCTATAGCTATAGGGCGCAATAGCGTTAGCGTATTGCGCCGCATGGAAACACCGACATTAGCCTAAAAGAATTGGTCATGACAAACTACTATCATCACTAGGTTGAATAGGGCGTTTATTCTATAGGTTGGGCAATATTGTGTCGTAAACATACGGTGCAATACGCTAACGCTATTGCACCCTATAGATTACTACAAAGCAAATGTAGGGTGCATAAGGCGTAAGCAGCAATGCCATTAAGTTAAGCGTTTCCCCCCTTTTTTAAAGGGGGGCAGGGGGGATTTAAGTAATTGAAATATAAAAAATCCCCCTCAATCCCCCTTTGGTAAAGGGGGAAGCAAAACTTCCTTAACTTAATGCTATTGGGCGTAAGCAGCCATACGCCCTACTCGCCAATGCCATTAAGTTAAGGATTTAGAATGAATATTTACGTTGAGTTCGATAATAAAGCCTATGACAAAGATTTTTACTACTTTCGGCAATACTTTAGATTTTAAATTAGACTTGATTGAAATGTAAATATTACACTGACATAATTGGCAGACATATATTTGGATATTTATGTCAAACTCACGTTTATGATTCATTTTCTTAAAAAAATCCGCTTTAAAAACAAATTACGCATCATCATTTTGGTGACCAGTGGCACTGTTTTGCTATTGGCTTCAATTGCTTTTGCCATTAATGAATCTTTGAATTTTCGCAACAATATGGTCAGTGAACTCTTTGTATTAGCTGATCAAATTGGTATCAATAGTACTGCTGGACTGCTATTTGATGATAACAAAACTGCCAACGAAAATATTGCTGCTCTCAAAGCAAATACCCATATTATTGTTGCACATATTTTTTCTAAAACCGGTGCACCCTTTGCCAGTTATTATCGAGAAGAATCACCTAACACATTTATTGCAGAATTTACTGTTGATAAATATTATTTTGACAATAAGGAAGCCAAAAAAATCGTTGATGATGGATATTTTTTTCATGATGACTTTGTAGAAATTTTCAAAACCATCACTCATAAACGTGGACGCAAGATAGGTACTGTTTATATTCGTTCAGATTTGGAAGCTTTCGATCAGCATTTATTACGCGCTGCGACTATTGTTGTAGTGATTTTAGTAGTTTCACTGATTCTAGCATTTTTTCTTGCCTCCAAATTACAACACACTATTACAGCACCGATTAATAATTTATTGAATGTGATGCAACATATATCGCAATATCAAGATTATACCTTACGTGTCACTAAAATTTCTGAAGATGAATTGGGCAATTTAGCAGATGAATTTAACAACATGCTTAATCAAATTGAAAATCGTGATAGCGAATTATCTATATATCGCAAATATTTACAAGATGTTGTCAATGAACGCACTGAGCAGTTGACTAAACGTAATGCTGAATTAGCTATTGCCAGTGAACAAGCCATGGCGGCGAATAAAGCAAAAAGTGCGTTTTTAGCCAACATGAGTCACGAACTACGCACACCGCTAAACGGTATTTTAGGCTATACCCAAATTTTTAACCGCGATAAAAATCTCACTCCCAAGCAGCGTGAAGGCATCCAAATCATTCAACGCAGTGGTGAATATTTATTGACTTTAATCAGCGATATTTTGGATTTGTCTAAAATTGAAGCAGGGAAAATTGAATTGTATCCGGCTGATTTTCAACTAAAACAATTTCTAGCTGGCATTGCTGATTTATTTACTATGCGAGCAATGCAGAAAAATGTTGAATTTGTCTATAAGTTTTCAGAACGTTTGCCTGAGGGTATTCACGCTGATGAAAAGCGATTGCGACAGGTATTGATCAATTTATTAAGCAATGCGATCAAATTCACCGAAAAAGGGCGAGTACAATTTAAAGTTGATTACTATCATGATAAAACCTATTTCAAAATAGAAGACACTGGATTGGGTATTGCAGAAGGTGATTTAGAAAGAATTTTTCTACCTTTTCAACAAACTGGCAGCAGCAATTATCGTTCAGAAGGGACTGGTTTAGGTTTATCGATTACTAAAACTTTAGTTGAAATGATGGGCGGAAAACTGCATGTTGAAAGTACTTTAGGACAAGGTAGCACTTTTTGGATGGAACTTGATTTTCCCATTGCAACGACTGCTTTTGATCAAGTTAACGAAGCGTTGACTGTGATTGGTTATCGCATTCCCGCGAACGTGGGTAAAACGCGCTATCAAATTTTAGTCATTGATGATAAAGCAGAAAATCGCACAATGCTTATTAATTCACTGACACCCTTAGGTTTTGATGTGATTGAAGCAGAGGGTGGACAAACGGGCATTGACATCGCGCTGGTGCAACATCCCGATATGATTATCACTGATTTAATGATGCCGGATATGGATGGTTTTGAGACGACGCGCCGTTTTAGAACACTACCCGAATTTAAAAATACGCCCATCATTGCGGCTTCTGCCAGTGTTTTTGAGCATCATCATCAAGAAAGTAGCAACGCCGGTTGCAATGATTTTTTAGCCAAACCAATTCGTGAAGATGTTTTACTTGAGAAATTAGAACACTATCTTAAATTGGAGTGGATTTATGAACAACCAACAGCGGATGAAGAAGTTGTTGTTGCTGAAATGATCAGTCCATCGCCCGCTCAAGCCACTACTTTGCATGAATATGCATTATTAGGAGATATTGATGGTATTTTAACTTATCTTGAACAATTGGAACAATCTGAGCCTCAGTTAAAAGTGTTTATTCATCAAGCCCGTGAATTAGCAGAAAATTTTGACGTTGAACAATTACGTACTTTAACCAAAGAATATATGGTTTCATGATACGGATGGTAAAGTAAAATAAAATCGACTTCCTTGTCCTTGCGTACTTTCCACGCCGACTTGACCACCGCAGCGTTCAACAATACGTTGCACAATAGACAAACCTAAACCATGTCCTTCAATGCGTGCTTGACCAATGCGTGTGAAGGGAATAAATAAACGCTGCTGTTCTTCAAGTGTTAATCCTTCACCATTATCATCTATCCAAAATTGAATCATGCCGTTGTCATTTTCGGTAAAACCCAATGTCATTTGAGGGGGTTTACCGCCATATTTAATCGCGTTACTGATGTAATTTGCCCACACTTCTTCAATCCAAGGTGCGTAACCTCGTGCTACTAACCAATTGTCCGGCATAGTGATTACCGCTTGTGATTCGGTAATTAGCAAAGCTAAACGCTGTTGTACTTGAGTTACAATCTTTGCCATTTCAAGTGATTGCATTTCAACATCACCTTTGCGAGAACTGGCTAATAACAGCAACGCATTAATAATATTAACCATTTTCCATGCAGCTTGTTCTGCGTTAGCGATAAATTTTAATGCGTTTTGACTAACTTGTTCGCCCAATTCTTCTTGAGATAAAGCCAAGTAATTGACAATGGCATTAATCGGATTTTTTAAATCGTGCGCAACCGTGTGTGCAAAGGCTTCTAATTCTACATTTTGTTGTTCAAGTGCTTGCTGCAATTTTCTCACCGTCAAATGTGCGTTAATGCGCGCTAGGACTTCTTCTTGTTGAATCGGTTTAGTAATGTAATCAACAGCCCCAATTTCAAAGCCTTTGACTTTATCCACTACATCAGTCAGCGCGGTCATGAAAATCACGGGGATGTCAGCAGTTTCTGGATTTTCTTTAAGATGACGACAGGTTTCAAAACCATCCATTTTAGGCATCATCACATCTAATAAAATTAAATCTGGTTTAGCTAAAGTAACCTGCATCAACGCATCGTGACCATCACGCGCAATTCGTATTTTAAAGCCTAATTCCTTTAGATAAGAAAACAAAACCTTCAAATTGGTCGGCACGTCATCTACTAACAATAATGTACTGGTTTTAAATAACAAGGCATCCATTTTATTTTTCATCAATTCCCGAATTTAACCAAAGGCAAGTTTGTTGTGCTTCGAGCCAACGTTGATCGGTGTGCAAGCTTTGCCAATCCCATACCATTTGCCCATGTAAACGCATCAATCGTACTTGTGAAGCCGGTGAACAGTAACTTGCTAATTCATCAATGATTTTAATAACAGCAGCCCGATCATTGCACACTAAAATCATATCGCAACCGGCGTGTAATGCTTGTTTTGTTCGAGCCACTACATCACCAATGACATGCGCACCTGCCATGGTAATATCATCACTCAATAATGCACCTTGAAATTTTAATTCAGTCCGTAATATTTGCTGTAACCAAAACGGCGAAAAACCCGCTGGCAATGGATCAACTTGTGAATAAATGACATGAGCGGGCATAATCGCCGTCAAACCTAAGTGAATTAATTGTTCAAATGGAATCAAATCAGCAAATTGAATATCTACCAACGAACGATTATCTTCAGGTATTGCATAATGAGAATCAGCGGCTACTGAACCATGACCCGGAAAATGTTTGCCCACTGCTGCTATGCCTGCTTTACGCATACCGCTAATCAATCGTTGCGCTAATTTTGTCACTACTTCTGGATTTGAATGCAAAGCTCGATCGTCAACTACCGTACTAATACCGCGCTTTAAATCTAACACTGGTGCAAAATTAATATCAATGCCAACTGCTCGCAATTCCGCCGCTAATAACCAACCCACAAGTTCTGCTGACAATAAGGCTTGCGCTTGATTTTGTTGGTATAATTCACCTAATCGAGTGCTGGCAGGTAAGGGTGTGAACTGTTTGCGAAAACGTTGAACCCGTCCGCCTTCATGATCAACTGCAATGAGTAAAGTCGGTTGTCGTAATTGATGAATTTCACTCGTTAAATTAATTAATTGCGTTGGATTGTCATAATTGCGGCTGAATAAAATAACGCCACCCACTAATGGATGTCGCAATAAATCACGTTCTTCTTGAGTTAAAACCTGACCTTCAAGGTCAATCATCAATGGACCCAGTGGCATCTTTAATGTATTCCAAAAATTGAATTAATATAAAGGAATCGTCTGTGCGTCTTCATCTTCTTTTTGAATCGTGATCGCATCTTCTTGAATATTCACTAATAATACACCATTTGGCAATTGTGTTTGTGCATAATAAGGTTTAGCTTGCTTTTCATCATTAAGTAATAAAATATAACGTTCATTTCCTTTCTTAATCACGCCCACAAACTGTGCTGCCAGTTGTTCATTCAAATCATCATCTGCTTTCTTCTTGTCCTTTTTCTTTTTCTCAGCTTTTTTATCTTCTTTCTTTTCTATTTCACTACCCCACAATTGCCATTGACGCAAATCAGCGTAGAGCTTATTTTTATCAATCGCAACCGGTATCACTGGTAAAAGCCACGCTTCAGTTGTTTCCATTTGCGATTGCTCAATTTGTGGTTGTACATAGAAAAACGCGAGGCTACCAGTAAAACCGCTGGTCAATAACAATAATAAAATCCGTTTAAACATCATAAAGTAACCGGTAATTGAAAATAAGCATGAATCAGTAAAGAAAATTTAGGTTTATGCGCTTTACCACGAATTTCGAGATTTTCGATGACCATTAACTGTGGATTTGAAGCAATAGATAATAACAAACTATCCAATTGTTTAGCAAAAAAATCGCCTTCTAATCTTGCCGTTACTCGCCACAATTGCACGGAAAAAGTCATTTGTAATGCCGGTTCCATTTGCAAGTTGGTATTTTCGATTTTAGTGATGTTAATTATATCATTTAGCCACTTTTGAAAATTAGCTTGAGCCAATCCTTGTGTTTCTGCTTTCCATAATTGCGCTTCCAATTGATCTGCAATTGCTTTAGCTTGAACCGTGCGTTCATCCCATTGTGTTTGTTGCGATAACTGTTGCAATTGAAGTAAACGGGTTGCCACTGACTGGTATTCTTGCTGCCATTTTTGTTGCTCATCGTGAAGTAATAACACAGTATAAACTATTAAAATACTTAGAATTAACCAAACTCCCATACGTAAACGGGTATTTTTGCGTAATTCATCAATCAATTGTAACAATATTTGCGGCATTATAACGTTGTAACTAATTGCATGTTAATAAAAATTTGCTTAGCATCGCGTCCAGAACCTAATTCAGCACTGACATTGGTAAATAAGTCTGAGTCTTGAAAAGTTTTAACGTAAAAAGTAGGGTCTAATTTATCAGTTTCCACCGTAATACGCAATTCACCCCATTGATACAACCATTCCAACAGCTTAGTGTTTTCATTATGAGGCAGTTTTTCTAACACGTGATGCAAAATTTCAAGTTGTGACGGATACACATTTAACTGCAACAATTCCTCTGCCTGTTGCTTATAATTTAATGCCTGCGTACGGGCTTGCACCAATGGTTCAATTTGGGTAGTTGCTTGTTCTATTTGCGTATTTATCTGTTGAGTTGCTCGATACCACTGCCACAAATTAACGCCTTGCCAAGTAAATAAACTGATTAATAATGCAACGATAATTGTCACCAAAGTTGCTTCTTGTGCTACACCGAAATGGACCATATTAGTTCTAGGTCGTCCCCATGGACGTGGCAACAGCGGTAAATCAATGGGATCAGGTAACTCTGTTTGAATTGGTAAACTATGTGATCGTTGGAATTGTATCCATTCAGGCAATGTAGGCATTTGTGCCCACCAACGACTGGCAATTAACGCATTACGTTGCCACACTTGCGCTTCAATGCCTTCCAAACAATGAACTAAGCGCAGTATATCAATAGGTGGACGCAAACGCAGCAAAGTTTCTGGTATTGCCACAACTTTCTTAAAATTTAACTGCTTAACTTGTTCATCTTGCAATTGTTTATCCCATATCCACACTTGAACTTGCCCATTTGAATGCCACACGGGATAACTGTAATATTCTTTGAATGGACTCCATTGTCTCATTTTTAACCGCAATACATTTTCACGTCGTGCGAGCGGGACATCTTCTAAAGAAATCAACTGATAGTGACATAAACGTCGCGACACAATCCATTCACGCCGCCCTTTGCTACGTTGTGTTGGATGCGTGACTTCATTGTGGCGTTGTAGGTAGCGTTGGGGTAAAAAAAGTGGTTTTTGCATCATGGGGAATTTTTTCTTTATAAATCGGTAACAAAGTGGTTTCTGTGGTATAAAGCACTCGCCATGGTTTAAATTCATCGGCATCATGAGTGAGTTGCAAATGTACTTGGCGCATTTTTTTACCATTTGCAACCCACAAAGTCAAACGTAAATGACGGATAGGAAAGAAATTTACGTAAAGTTGATCAATTTCAAAGGCACCGGTTATTTGCCACACAGAATTCAGTTGATAAAAAGGATTGCTTTCACGTAAACGTACCAATTGTTCGGCAGCATCAGCAGTAATCCCATAAGCCGCTTGTAAAATCAACGCAGGCGCAGTGTTAAAATTAGGTATGGTGGATAGATTTTTGTTTGTCAATTGTAACAACTTCTGATCTGTCCAGATTTCCGGTTGATCCGTCCAATCCATCACTAATTTGCTTTGCATAGGATGGAGTAGAAAGTGGTTGCTAGGTAAAAGTAAATTAAGATTTTTGTAGTGATTTTTTTCCGCACCATTTAAACGATGTAAATCATCAGTATCCATATAATCTTGCAGTTTAGCAACCAAAGCCGGACGCATTTTTTCATCAACACTCAACAATCCTAAAAATCGATTGACCACTTTTTCTTCAGCCATATTTAAACTGAGTAAACCGCCTTCATCTTGTAGTGCGAAAAATGCCTTGCCTTGTCCAAAATAAGGACGATCATCTAAACGTAATTCGCCACCGACGGGTAAAATGCTATAAGTCGGTTCATTATCAAGATTAGCTAAATTTTTGTTTTTCTTCGCATTTTCAATCATTTCATCCATGAGTTCATCAAGCGTTTTAGTTTTATCCTGCATTTGAAAACTAGGCATGGTCATACCAGCGATTGTAAACGGTTGTGTTGCGAGTAAAAACAGTAAATTAGCTTCGGTTGCTTGCATGTCAATTTCACCTTGCAAATCTTCTTGCATAGACAAAGCAATTTCTAAAGTACGTTCAGTCCACAATGCAAAGAAACTGACGCCGACAGTGATAATCGCCATCATCCAGAGTGTCATGATCAGCACAAATGCTTTTTGAGAAGAAGGAAACATAATTGAATTGGATAAAATAGTGTTTGGATAAATATATCATACGCTCCATGCCCATTACAGACACTTCATCACTACTACGACCGATTGCTTTTAACAGTAGCCGCGCAGGGTGGTTTGATTCTTTTAATACAGCATAGAAGGCTTGTGTCTTCTTTCAGGACAGACTAAGGTGTATACACGCAGTGTCATGCACCAAAAGCACTGAGTTTAATTTCGTGGATATTTCGCGGCGAAATGTTCTAATAATAAGCGGTGGATAAATTGAAAACTTCCGCCAACTTTTCTTAATAAAATCAAACGACTAGCGTAATTGAGAAATCTCACTATATTTAATGGCGTAAAACCTTCTAAATATAACATCAACCTTAAAACATAATGCTGAACAACTGCTATAGCACCAAACTGTAAGAAACCAAATAAAATACCGCCAAATAAAATACCACTAAATAAATCAGTTAATAAAGTCACTTTTGCAAAGCTAGCAGCAATTATTAAAACCACCCATGCAACAAACCCGAACGTTAAGCCAAAGGGAATGCCAAAACGCAGCATATTTTGTACTGAAGATAAAATCCCTTGATTAACGCGATTTTTATGTTCTGGAATGGTCTGTTCTAATCCCGCTTCTAATAATCCTAGAAATATCCCTCCAACCATTCCAATTAATGCCCCAAACCATGCACCTTGTAACGAACTTGCACCTTTTACACTATCTAAAATGATAAATAATAACATAGTCAAAGGCACAGCGATTTTTAAATCATCCAAAACCCTTTGAAACCAACGTTGACGAAAGGCAATCCACGACCAACCCACTTGCTCGGTTGTTTCAATATTTAAATATCCCGAAAGAAATCCAAAAATTCCCGCTATCACACCAAACGTTAAAACATAAGAAAGCGAAACTTCTTGAAAATAACCAACAGAACCCCAGAAAACACCCAAGAATAAACCCAATAACAAACGATAGACTAAGGTTGAAGATAACCAAGTGGGTTGAAGATTTTCCACTAAAAAAGTGCTTTGCGTGTGTTGCTGCATTTGAAACGCGAACCAACTCAAGATTTTTATAACTTTTTGATCTGAATAGATTTTTTCTTCCGTTTTTCGACGCGATAACATTTTCGCAATGTAACGATCAAATAATTGACTTTTTTTATCGTTGAAATGTTGAGTTTCTTCAAGTTCTTCACGCGCAACATTTTGATATGCTGCACTCATAATGCTCAACATTAATGGCGAAGTTGCTAAGTCGCGGAGTTCTTGATCTTGCTTTAAAAGTTGATCTAAGGTTGCTAAAGAATCTCCCGCCGTTTGAAGATAGTGATCAATTTGCGCGTTGTTCAAGGGTTGCAAATGAATCGCCGCCGTTAAGCATAATTGCGTCGACAAATCCCCATATTCCTCTGCACGACAACACACCGCCAAACCCGTTATATTCACGTTTCTAATAAAAACATTAATCGCGTTCAAACACTTCAAACGCGCTTCTGCTTTCACTTCATCTAATCCATCTAATAACGGCAAAATATGATGTTGTTTAAACCAAGTTGTTCCCATTTCTTTAGGAATTTTGTATTGTTCATTCAACTCATCAATTAACCATTCTTCAATCGGTTTTTGATGTTTTGACCAACTCGACAAATCAAACACTACTGGAATCGGTAAATCCTTATTTAAACGCGCTTCTTCAATGAGTTCTTTAGCGAGTTGCAATAACGTGGTGGTTTTTCCAGACCCCGGGTTTCCTAAAATCAATAATTGCTTTACAGCTTGATTTTCAAAAACTTGCAAAATAGTTGTTTCAGCCGACAGCAGCGTTCTTTGTTTATCAATTTCAATAATCCGATCCAAATGACATTGCACTTGATCGGGCTGAATTTCTTTCCCCAATTCCAATAAAACCGTATGTTTTTTTAAAACCCCTTCAACCCAATCATGCTCAACTTGCCGCAACAAATTCTCTAATTGCAATCGCGTTCTTTGTTGTTCTGTTTGAATAAGATTTGAAAGCGATTTTTCTTTAAAAATACTCACTAATATCGTTATAATAAAACCCGCAATCGATGTTATTGTCGTAATAAAAACAACATGATAGCTTTGATTAAAGGTTTTTACGCTATCCTCATCAAGAAAGAAAAACAACGCTCCAAAAAATATCATCAATAAAACAATCAACACGCCGATTTTTGTTTGACGTTCCATACAAATCTTTCCTTTTTGTTTCGATTTTTGCCATTGTAAAAGAAAACTCTTTAATATTCTATTAGAGACTCTCATTATTGTAACTATTTGATTAATAAATAAATTATTCTTTGGCATAAAATATGATTACTCTAATATATCATTCTTTTTGTTCAATTAATTCATGACACATACTGACCAAAAGAATCCGACCTTTACAAAGAGTTCATATCATGTCTGATGAATACACTTTAGAACAGGAAATTATCTTGCTACAACAAGATTATGCACTGTTGAATGAGACATTGGCAGATTTGCATCACGCTTTGCAATCGGGTGCTAATCTGGGTGTGCAACAACAAGTAACGCATATTGAAGCCGAATTAGTTGATGTTAAACGGCAATTAGAGCAATTAAAGAAAAATACGTTATCAGTCGCCTTGGAAATGCAGTCAACTACTTTGGCAACTTTGTATCATGTGCCTGAATTACCGCCACATGTTATTGTACAAGCTCGCATTTTCAATGAATTAAAAGCAAAATTGGTGACCAAACCCAGTTTAGCCGAAATAACCGAAGGACAGAAAAAACCGCTGTTATTACAAGCATCTACAGGTATGGGTAAATCAGTGATGGCTTCCATTTTAGCGCATGATTTGGCTATTCGCCGTACATTTATTCATGGTATTTTTTGGATTAAAGCCGGACGCAAACCCAATTTGTTGGCTTATCAAACTGAGCTGGCGCAACGATTAACTGGAAAAATCTTTTATTTTGCTAATACTCAAATGGGTAATCAGCAGTTGCGACAGATTTGCCAAGATAAGGCATGTTTGATTATTTTAGATGATGTTTGGGATGTGCGTGATGTGCTTGCATTCAATAATTTGGGCACCTATTGTCAATTATTTGTCACCACGTGTGATAATACATTGCTGGGTTTTATCAAAAATTTTACCCAAAATGTGCAAGGGCATGTGTTAGAAGTGTTAAGTAAAGAACAAGCGCATGAATTTTGGTGTCATCAATTAGATCACACGCAACCTATTAATCCGAAAGATATGCAAGATATATTTTATGCATGTCATCATGTACCTTTAGCATTAAAAATGGTCGCTAATTTATTCAATTCGTCGCAATCAATCGATCATAATCAATTGATACGTAAATTAAAAAATCCAAATAACAAATTCCCGGGTACGCATCCACAGTCGTTGATGCAGGCTTTACATTTAATCTTGGCATCTTTGGGTGAGCGAGAAGAATATTACTTAGCTTTGGCAGTATTTACTAATTATACTCATATTCCACAAAAAACTATCGTCTTATTATGGCATTATTTATATGCAATCACTGAAGAAGAAGCGGTTAGTTTTATCAAAGAATTAGCACAAAAAGATTTGCTGCATTGGCACCGTGATAATGAACAAGGTGATCATGTTAGTTTACATGCTTTTCAACATGATTATTTGTGTGTTGAAGCGGATTTAGAAAAATTACATAGCCATTTACTCACGGCATATCGTCGTTATTGCTATCATGGTTGGGCGCATGGACCTAACGATGGCTATTTTTTTCAAAATTTATGTCATCATTTGCTGCAAGCCGGTTGGGAAAAAGAGTTAAAATCTCTATTACTAGATTTCGATTGGTTACAGCAAAAACTGTCTGTCACTACTATTTTTGATCTCATTGCAGATTATGACTTGTTAAATGATATTGATTTAACTTTGGTAAAACAGGGATTACAAAAAGCGTTACCTGTTTTAATCCGAGATAAAACGCAATTGGCTATGCAATTATTAGAATATTTGTGGCAAGAAAATTCTCCTGACATACAAATGTTACTTAATCAGGCGCAAGAAGAAGTGCCAGATTGGGTTGCACCCATTTCATGATAAACTACAATACCGGTAGCTAACGAAAAGATCGCGCATCGTTAGTCTATTTTTTGTAAAATGGCTAAGGTGTTCTGATTGTCTACAAATATATTTTATGGCAAAAGATGCAAAGAAACCAACTAAACCCATTGCGCGTAATAATGCAGCTCGTAAATCGATGCAAACTTATTTCAAGCGGGTTGCAGACAGTTTACAAGATAAAATGTTTGAATATCAACAGATGAAAAAGTGTGCCCGCGTTTATGATGAAGCACAAGAATTACTACAAATTCAAACAATTATAGATTTAGCGGCTGCGAGTATTTTTGAAATTAATCTTAGCAAAAAATTAGATTGTCCCGTCATAGAGCAATTTGCTCAATTATTAAATACTAAAAATTTGTCGATTAGAGATTTTATTCGCGGTAAACCCGTTACATTGCAAATTAAATTATTAAACGAACTTTCTAAAAATATTCACAAAATTGCCTCTAGCCTTCAACAAATCACTAAAAATATCAATCGAATTAACGATGTAATTCCTGTAATTAAAGCGTTGTTAAAAAGGCAAGAAGTTGAGGGGAACGAACGTGCTCATGATCCACTACTGATTGAAATCGGTAATGCACTAAAAATGAGTTTAGATGAGCCAAATTTAAACGAAATTAGAGCAATATTACAGCAAGAAAAAGTTGATTTAACGCGTTACGATAGCAAATTTAATTTTGAACATTTTAATGATGTGAGCGATAAAATAATCGGGGTTTTGAATGATAAATTGTTAGTGGCGGTAGAAGTTTCAGAAACGCTAGTTGCCGGCATGGAAAATGAGGGCGCACATGATATTAAGTCTGATCAACGGTTGCCAGATGAACTGACCGTATTATTTTTAGCAGAAAATTCCCTAAATATTTTAAATAGAATCAAAGAGATAAGAGAAAATATTAAACTATTATTTACCAGTATTAAACTCTATTCGCAATTTATTGAAAGTGACAAGTTAGAAACCAAATTCAAAGCCACTTTCAAAAATGGTGATAATAATATTCACAGTCTTATTTCATTGTCACTCAAACATATTCAAAAATTAGAACCTAGTATCAGTGAAATTGCGGTAAAAATTGAACTGCTCAAACTAGACGAATCCATTCGCTTAACCCATGCCTTGATTTATGAAAAAGTCAATCGTATTTGGGAAAATCCTTATCGAACATTAGAAACTCACTGAATTAATTGTAATTTGGTATTGCGCTTGATCTGTTGCCAAATGACAAGCATAAGTTGTGGCTATCGGTATTGATTTGAGAAACCAAGTCTTTTCATACACAATCGCTTGATCGCCTTGTGTATGAATATCTACCAAAGGAATGAGCAAACCACGTCCATCGGCTTTCATCACACTTTCCTTAATCGTCCAATAATCAAAAAATTTTGCATAAGAAATTGCCGGTTGACTGATGTCAAGCCATTGTGCTTGCGTCATATAATTTTTAAAATCAGTCACTTCTATCATTCTAATCTCTTCAATATCAATCCCTAATCGAATCCCCGCACCAATTGCGCACACTACATATTGACTAGAATGCGAAATATTAAAATCAATCGAGCGATCGATAAAAGGACGACCGTGCGTTTCTTTTTGCAGTTGAGTTAAACAATCTTCGGTATAACCTTGATTAATCAATACTTTTTTTAACAACAAATAGCTTAATAAACCTGTATGTTGATCTTGCCAACGGTGGTAACGAATGATTTTTTGTTGTAGTAATTCAGGGAGTTGACGCCAATAAAATTGCCACTTTGCAGCAGTAAAAGCTTGGGTAAATTGCGCATAAAAAATATTAACCGTTAGCATTATATTGAAGGTAAATCAGTGATTTTAAGTGGATACTGCATTGATTGGTATAGCCATTTTTGATTTGCTGCGATTATCAATTAACCGTTTGCCAGCCATTAAAAATCCTAAAACCAAGAAGCCACCTGGTGGTAAGATCATGATTAAATAACCTTTATAATTAGGAATCACCGTTAATTCTAAGAAAGCAAATGCATTTCCTAAAAACAAAGAAGCATTGGCGAATAATGTGCCGCTCCCTAAAATTTCTCGACATGCACCAAGTAGTACTAAAGCAAAAGTAAATCCTAATCCCATCATCACACCATCAACAATAGACGGTAATATTGGATGTCGAGAGGCATATGATTCAGCGCGCCCTAAAATGACACAGTTAGTAACAATTAAGGGAATAAATAACCCTAATACTTTATATAAATCATGTAAAAAAGCGTTCATTACCATATCGATAACAGTAACAGCAGTGGCAATAAGCAGAACAAATACGGGGATACGAACTTCTTGAGTCACTACACCGCGAAACATTGAAATTAATACATTAGTGATAATTAAGACGATAGTCGTTGCTAATCCCATTCCTAAGCCATTTGTTGCTGTTGTGGTAACGGCGAGTGCAGGACATAAAGCAAGTTGTTGTGCAAAAACGGTGTTGTTACTCCACAGCCCTTCTTTAGTAATTAATTTGTAATCAATTGCCATAGTGAACACTCCTATTGTGCTTTGGTTTCTGGTTCAGGTGGAAGTGGTGCTTTGACGATATCAGCTTGATGAACTGCAAAGAAATCCAATCCTTGTTTAACTGCTTTTACGACAGCACGTGGGGTAATTGTTGCGCCGGTGAATTGGTCAAATTGTCCACCATCTTTTTTAACATGCCAACCTGTTTCATTCGGATTGTTTAGAGATAAGCCGTTAAATTTTAGAATCCAATCAGCTTTTGCTACTTCAATTTTATCGCCTAAGCCCGGTGTTTCAGCGTGAGATAAAACTCTAACGCCTAGAATTTCACCTTGACGATTTACGCCCATGATTAAATTGATTTTACCCGCATAACCTTCACTACTTGTTTCATAGGCTACTGCAACAATTTGTTGTTCTTTGCGTGCTATATACATAGTGATTGCTTCTTTTTCATTCCCGTCAAGTGAAATGGTAAGAGTATCTTGTAATAGCTCGTTGTCATATAAATTGCTAGGAACTACTTGTTCTAAAAACACTTTTTTATCTGCTGCCATCGCCATTTCGATTGCTTGGTGAGTTTCGATATTGCTGATTGTTAACGCCATGCTGGCAAGAAATGCTATTCCACCTAATAAACCACTGTGATATCCCAACCGACTACGGTAGCTGGGGGTCAATGCCATTAAGTTAAGGAAAAATTGTAGGGTGCATAAGCGAAGCGTCATGCACCAAGAAGCGTGAGAGTTCCAAAAATCGGTGTATGACGCTGCGCTTATACACCCTACGAAAATCAGGTTAAGATAACTTCAGAGCTTAACTTAATGGCATTGTAGCTGGGGGTCATAACGCCTTTGCTCATGATTTGCCTCCTTGTTCCAACGGTTTGCCTGAACGATTACGTCCATAAATACGTGGGCGAAAATAATGATCAATCAAGGGCGTAAGGGCATTCATGAGTAATATCGCAAATCCAATACCTTCTGGAAATGCACCCCAAGTCCGAATGACATATTCAATGCTGCTACAACCAACGCCAAAGAGAATTTTACCAAATGCCGTTGAAGGTGAAGTGACGGGATCGGTGGCAATGAAAAAAATGGCTAACATAGCACCACCGTTCAACAAATGAAATAACGCATCTAAGTAGCGATCTGGATTGTAATAATGAAAACCACTGGCTAACGCAATCGTTGTGACAATCATAGCGACGGGAATATGCCAAGTGATAATTTTTCTAAATAACAAATATAACCCACCGATTAATAGCAATAAACTGGACGATTCTCCCAAACTACCGTTAGTAAAGCCAACAAATGAGTTGAGTAAACTGAAATTTTCCTGTTGTTGTAAAATCTCTGGAATACTGTGTCCTAAGGTCAATTCAGTTTTAATATGTCCCAATAACGACGCACTACTAATAGCATCAATATCAGAAATACCAATAAAAGTAATTTGCAAACTTTCTAAGAATCCTGGTGAACCGGTAAATAATAATGGGTGCGGACTGATCCAAGTGGTCATTTCTAAAGGAAAAGCGATTAACAACATCACACGCGCTAACATCGCTGGATTAAAAACGTTTTGTCCTAATCCACCAAATAACTGTTTACCAATGACAATCGCAAAAGTGCTACCAACAATGGCTATCCACCAAGGTGCCCAAGGCGGCATTGCTAATGCGACGAGTAAACCGGTTAATAAAGCAGAACCATCAGTTAAAAATGGACGTATTGGTTTATTCATTAACCATAAACAACCATATTCTGCCACTAATGCAGATAACAGACTGATAATAATCAAATATAATGTGGGTAATCCAAACAGGTAAATAGCAAATAATGTCACTGGCAATAGTGCGATAATGACATTACCCATAATATATTGAACAGAATTATCTGCATGGGTGTGAGGACCGCTAATTAAAATTGTCTGATTGGTACTCATGTTAATATCCTGTGCAATGCTGTTAGAAAGTAAAAAACTTTAATCATCATCATGTTGTGTTGCTGTCTCACGTTTTGCCTTTTCAGTACGCCGTTTTTCAGCCGCTAAACGTTTGGCTTCTTTTTCTTTAGCAATACGTTGTTGTCGTAATTCAGCAAGCTTGCGTGTTTCTTCTGTTTTATGTTTACGCTGTTGACGTGCGGCTAATTCCCCTTTAGCGTAGTTAAAATACTGTACTAACGGAATATGAGCCGGACACACATAAGAGCAACAACCGCACGCCACACAATCGATTAAACCAAAATCAACCGCACCTTCTAATTTATTCGACCGAATATGTGCAGCCATGGTTAAAGGTAATAAACCACAAGGACACGCATCTACACAACTACCGCAACGAATACAAGGTGTTGCAGCTTGATGAGATACTTCTTGTTCACTTAAAGCAATAATGCCGCTAGTGCCTTTAACCACCGGGACTTGCATAGAAGGCATCACTTGACCCATCATAGGACCGCCCATTAACAACCGCGCTGGAGTTTCTTTCAAACCACCACAAAATTCGATCACATCTCGTAGAGACGCACCAATGGGTACTTCCACATTTTGCGGTTCTTGAATTGCCCCACCGCCTACGGTAACCACACGCGAAACTAAAGGACGACCGTGACGAATTGCTTGATGTATCGCATAAGCAGTACCCACATTATGCACTAAAACACCAATATCCGCGCCTAAACCACCCGCTGGCACTTCTAAACCGGTTACTGTTTGAATTAAATGCTTTTCAGAACCCATAGGATAACGTGCTGGCACAGATACAACCGTAATATCCGCATAATGCCCGCAAGATTTTTGCATTGCAGCAATAGCTTCTGGTTTATTATTTTCAATTGCAATCAAAGCTTTCTCAGCCTGAACTGCACGCAAAATAATACGCACGCCATCAACAACTTGATCTGATCGTTCTTGCATCAATCGATCGTCACAAGTTAAATAAGGTTCACATTCGCCGCCATTGATAATCAGTTGCTTAATTTTATGGCGTAAACTGAGTTTTAATTTCACTGCTGAAGGAAAAGTTGCCCCACCCATGCCCACAATACCCGCAGCACCGACGTGAGCAGCGACTTCTTCAGCAGTCAATCGCAAGGGATCAGTACTGGTAATTGAATTAAGCCATTGATCTTCACTATTGGTTTCCAAAGTAATCATACGTACTGACAAACCCGACGGATGGGGTGCCGTCATTTCACTAATATTATTCACAATTCCAGAAGTCGGAGCGTGTACAGGAGCTGATACCATGCCTTGACTATGTGCTAATAATTGTCCTTTTGCGACCTGATCACCAATTTTTACCTCAGACTCAGCGGGTGCGCCAATATGTTGTTGCAAAGGCACATAAAGGTATTTTGGCATCGGCATCACTGCAATAGGTTTTGCGGTTGTTGCTAGCTTATGACCCTCTGGATGTATACCACCACGGAAACGAAACAGTTTCATTGAATAATGCTCTTTATGATGAATTGCATGAGAAATCGGTTAGGAAAGTGCTAAAATGAGTTCAGGCTTTTGCCATTTCCAAGTTTTCAATGTGACTTCAATAGGATGCATTTGTAAACATTCAGTTGGGCACACTTGAACACATGATTTACACCCAGTACACGCATCACGAATAACCACATGAATTTGTTTAGGACCACCGACAATGGCGTAAGTTGGACAGACTTTAAAACATCGAGTGCAGCCCGTGCAATGAGCTTCAAAGACCTTAGCAACCATTGGGGGTCCATCCTCCATATCAGATAAATCAACGGAAACGCCTAATTTCGCTGCTAATTCTTCAGCTAAAATTTTCCCACCCGGAGGACAAACAGTGACAGGCGCTTCTCCATTAGCTAATGCAGTCGCTGCTGGCGTACAACCCGGATAACCACATTGACCACATTGAGAACCGGGTAACATCACTTCAATTTCAGAAACTAATGCACTGGTTTCTACTTTAAAAACGCGCGCAGCATAACCTAAGATATATCCTAAACTTAAGCCAAGCACGGTCAAACAAAAAATAGCAGCTAACATCATGATAAATATCCTTATTTAAAAGATAAACCGGTAAAGCCCATGAATGCCATTGATAATAAGCCGGCTGTAACGAATGCAATGGGAGAACCTACGAAAGCTGCGGGTACAGTAGAAATAGCTAATCTTTCACGTAATCCTGCAAAAATGACCATCACTAGGGTAAAACCTACTGAAGAGCCAAAACCATATACCGTGCTTTGTAATAAACCCAATTTTTCTTGTACAGTTAACAATGCTACGCCCAATACTGCGCAATTAGTTGTAATTAAAGGTAAAAAAATCCCTAATACTTGATATAATACAGGACTGGTTTTGTGAATCACCATTTCAGTGAACTGTACAACGGCGGCAATGACTAAGATGAAAGAAAGTATACGTAAGAAACCAACATCTAAAGGAATTAAAATATAGTGTTCAATCAACCAACTAGAAACAGCAGCGAGTGTAAGCACAAAAGTTGTCGCTAATCCCATACTCAAAGCGGTACCTAATTTGTTTGATACGCCCATAAAAGGACATAAACCAAGAAATTTGCTTAACACAACATTGTTGACTAACACCGTGGTTAATAGCAAAATTAAATACTCACTCACCGTCGCACCCTCCACAAAAAGTAAACTTAGAAGCCAGTTTAGCATCAAGTATGCCAGTGAATTTTTAAGATTTATTAATAATTAAATGAAGAAGTTACAGAATAATTTTGCGGTGCAATATTGTCATATGTTTGATTTAAACCAATTGTAATCACACCGATTTTGTAGCAAACATGACAAATTTTTGCGATGGCAGTTAATAGAGAGGGAAATATAGTTTATAAGAAAAACTCGAAAATTTAGGATAGAATACAAAGAATTATGCTTAAAGTAGTAATCTATTTCTCTTACGATTATACTATGCTCGCCTGATAGTATTGATGATTATAAATAAAAGCGATTAGTATGCACTATTTCGGTGCATATCATTAACGTTTGAACTTCATTTGTGCATATTTTAAATGAAAGATAACTAATCGATTGTATTTAAACAAAATAATCAATGGCATATTTCGTGCTAAAATAGGCTGCATGTTTTTAATAGTTCTCATTCGGTAAACAAATAACAAACTCAAATATCCCTTTATTTGGAGAATAGAATATGGCTGGTGATAGTGTTTTAAATTTAATTAAGGAAAGAGAAGTCAAATTTGTAGATTTTCGTTTTACAGATACCAAAGGCAAGGAACAGCACGTAACAGTACCTGCCAGCACAGTTGATGAAGACATTTTTGTTGATGGTAAAATGTTCGATGGTTCATCAATTGCCGGTTGGAAAGGGATTAATGAGTCTGATATGATTTTAATGCCGGACCCTGACACTGCAGTGATTGATCCATTTTTTGATGAAATTACCCTAAATTTGCGTTGTGATGTAGTAGAACCTTCAACGATGCAAGGTTATGAGCGCGATCCACGTTCTTTGGCTAGACGTGCAGAAAGTTATTTAAAATCTACTGGAATCGCAGATACTGCCTACTTTGGTCCTGAAAACGAATTCTTTATTTTTGATGATGTTCGTTGGGGTGCAACGATGCAAGGCTCATTTTGTAAAATTGACTCTGATGAAGCCGGTTGGAATTCTGAAAAAGTGTTTCAAGACGGTAATATCGGTCATCGTCCTGGCACCAAAGGCGGTTATTTCCCTGTTCCTCCTGTTGATTCCCTCCAAGATTTACGTTCAGCCATGTGCTTAACTTTAGAAGAAATGGGCTTAAAAGTTGAAGTGCATCATCACGAAGTTGCCACAGCCGGTCAATGCGAAATTGGCGTTGGATTTGATACTTTGCTGAAAAAAGCAGATGAAGTGCAAATTCTTAAATATGTCATTATGAACGTTGCTCATACTTATGGTAAAACCGCGACTTTTATGCCAAAACCGATGGTGGGTGACAATGGTAGTGGTATGCATGTACATCAATCTCTAGCCAAAAATGGAGTGAATTTATTCTCCGGTGATAAGTACGGCGGTTTATCCGAAACGGCTTTATATTACATTGGTGGCATTATCAAACATGCGCGCGCTTTAAATGCTTTTACTAATGCAGCAACCAATAGTTACAAACGCTTGGTCCCTGGTTTTGAAGCACCGGTATTACTCGCTTATTCAGCACGTAACCGTTCTGCCTCCATTCGGATTCCTTACGTTTCTAATCCAAAAGCACGTCGTATTGAAGTACGTTTCCCAGATTCTACTGCCAACCCTTATTTTGCGTTTGCTGCAATGTTGATGGCAGGATTAGACGGTATTCAAAATAAAATTCATCCGGGCGAAGCGATGGATAAAAATTTATATGATTTACCGCCTGAAGAAGAAAAACAAATTCCTACAGTATGTCATGCATTAGATATGGCGTTGACTGCATTAGAACAAGATCATGATTTCTTATTGAAAGGTGATGTCTTTACCAAAGATATGATCAACGCTTACATCGAATTAAAAATGCAAGAAGTCACGCGTTTACGTATGACCACGCATCCAATTGAATTTGATATGTATTATAGCTTGTAATTTCAAATAGATGCGGTAAGCTAATTGCAAACCGCATCGACCACTTTTTCACACCGGATATTTGTAAAACCCCTCACCGTTCTTACGTCCATACAAACCCGCATCAACCATTTTCTTTAATAAAGGACAAGGACGATATTTGCTGTCATTAAAACTTTCATATAGCACGTCTAAAGAAAATAAAATCGTATCTAAACCAATTAAATCGGCAGTTTCCAAAGGACCCATTTTATGTCCAAAACAAGATTTAAAAATTTTATCCACATCCGCCGCCGTTGCCACTTGATCTTGAACTAAAAAAATCGCTTCATTAACGGTTAGCATCAAGACACGGTTAGAAACAAAACCGGGCGAATCATTGACCAACACGCTGCTTTTACCCATTTGTGCGAGAAAAGCATTTGCCGTTGCGATTGTTGCTTCAGAAGTATGATAACCTTTAATCACTTCAACAACCGTTTTCATCGGCACTGGATTCATGAAATGCATACCAATCACTTGAGCCGGACGTTGCGTCGCTGAACCAATCCGCGTAATTGAAATGGCAGAAGTATTTGCAGCAAAAACACAATGTGTCGGACAAATACTATCTAGCTGAGCATAAACGGCTTTTTTAATTTCCCATTTTTCAACCACATTTTCAACCACAAAATCAACACTACTTAATTGTTGATAATCAGTGGTGAAGTTAATTTTTTGAATGGTTTCGTCAGGATTAGCCGATGTTGCCGCTTTATTAAATAAACTTTGTAATCGTACTGTTTGGTAAATTTCCTGTTTCGCATTTGCTAATACAGCATCATTCAAATCAACTAATACAACCTGATGATCGGTTTGGGCTAAATTTTGTGCAACTCCCCGCCCCATCACACCCGCTCCAATTACGCCAATTGTTTTAAGTTTCATTTGATTCACTTTTAGTTTTCACAAATTGATCAGTTTTTTTATCTGAAGCCAATACTAATAATAAACCAATCAGCGGTGTAAGTAGAATAGAACCGAAAAAATATCCCCAAAATCCCATTTTTCTATTTCTACCCAAAATGCCCAGTAAAAAACTTATAAATACAACTGCAATCACAATTTTTATATGCATAATTACCTCTACTCTAATGAGTCTTTTTAGTTTGCGCCAAATTTTTAATTTGTTCAATTAAATAAGCAACATGCGCACCTTCTAACAATTCAAATTTACCATTATGAAATTGCTGAAAATAATATTTTTTCCCCTTGATTTCACCTTGATCAGTAAATTGGTGCACACCACTCACCCCCATCCAAAAGGAAGTTGGCATATAATGCAATGTAGTTGCTACTTCAATGGGCACTGTCGAATTAGATTTTTTGATAGCATAAGCTAATAATTTTAAAGAATCATAACCCTGCACAGCCCTACTATCAGGAGATATGTGATAAGCTGCCTCAAAGTTTTTAATAAAATCACGGGTAATATTTGTTTTAGAAGCTGCATTATAAGTTGCTGGCGTGATAACACCTTCTGCATAACCTTTAGCAATTTTTTCATCATCTTCAGTGAGTTTATCACTAGGCTTACCTGCAATCGCTTTCCAAAGAGCATCACCAGAATTAAGTCCATCATTACCGATAAAAGTTGTGTAAATAAGCATTTGGTGCATTTGTTTAATTAATCGACCAATGGATGAATAACCGCCAGAAACGAATACAGCATCAAATTTTTTATCTTTCAACTGTGAAACAATTTCGCGAAAATCCTGCCTAGTTGGAAAAAAAGAACTACGATAAACGATATTAATACCAAAGTTTGTTGCATTTTTATAAAAGGAATTTGCTAATTCTTCACTGTAATCCGTACGTTCATGTAAAATAACCATTTTCTTGTATTTTTGAAAATAATAACAAAAACCAGCAATTTGTTCACCCATCGCATCATTATCTGGTATACCACGAAATGTCATCTTAAAATTATGTCGTGTCAACATCAAATTGGTTGCCGTCGATGCAATATAAATCAGACCATATTTGTCATAAATAATTGAAGCTGGAATGGCAACGCTTGACGTTCTATGACCAATAACCCCAATAATATCTTTATTTTGAACAAAATAATGAGCAACACGATAGGCAAGCAACTGAAAATTATCGCGCGTAGCAATATTGGGGTTAAACGATTGTTCGTCCACTTCCACCAACTCAATTTGTTTGCCTAACAACCCACCGGCTGCATTGATTTCATCACGCGCTAAATAAACGCCCTCCAAAAAATGATCACCATAACTCTTTGACCAAGCAATACCAATTAAAATATTTTTATCTTTCTGTTTATCATTTAATGCTGCAATTGATGCTCTTGCTTCAATTTCTGTTTGTGAAGACGGCGAAGACATTTGATCGCAACTGATTAACATCAATCCAAATAGTAAATAAGTGAAAAATAAGTAAAATTTAGTCATTAGTCATTGTCACCTATTGATTTCCGCCTAAAATAATTGGCAATCCATGTTCACCAGAACCGATCACTACAACTTTTGCATTTTGAGATTGCGATAACTCTAAAGTCGCTTGCACACCTTGCCATTTAATCAACTGTTCAGTCAACGTTTGCGAAATGATTTGTTGATAATCCTTAATACCGCCCGCTTCAATAAGCTTACGTTCAGCCTCCTGTTTCTCACGCATCAAACGAAACTCATATGCCTTATATTGTTGTTCATAAACTAATTTCTCTTCAATCGCTTTTTGAATAGAATCTGGCAATACCAACGTTCTAATAATAATATCGTCAACCCGCACATATTTTTGTCCAATTTCTTCCAACGCTGAAACAATAATTGTCGTCAAAATACCTTCTTTATTGGTATAAATAATTTCAGGATCATAACGACCAATATTTCTCCGTAACACCGACTCCACTTGAGGAATCACGATTTTATTAACATAATCAGGTCCCACGCGCTGATGCAATACCCCCAACATTTCATATTCAGGGTAAAAACGAATCGCCAACTTTAAAGTAATGGGTAACCCTTTATTAGTCAATACCGAAAATTCGTGCCTTACCGTCTGATGACGAGTTTCATAAATAAACATCTCATTTAATGGAGAAATAATATGCAACCCTTCTGGATAAACATAATCAATCACCGTCCCGCCATCAAACCGCTTATATAAAACGCCTGCTTGTCCTGCTTTAATTGAAATGAAAATAAATTGCCATAGAAAAGCGATAGTTAGCAACGTTATCAAAGTAAATACGATTATAAACGGTAACCTATCTCTTAGCCAAAAACGAAAATTTTCATTCGCTGTTGAAAGTCGATTCATAATTTATATTTTTAAATATGACCTTTCTCAAGGTCTTGTTTGATTAATTGTTCTAATTCATCTGCACTTAACTCATCTAAATAGTCAAGTGTATTTTGTGTTTCTATCGAAGTTTGAGCGATATTATCCTCAGAAATTACAATTTTTAACACATCAGTAGCTAAATAATCAACAATTTCAACGATACTTGGGTAATTAAATAACAAACCAACTGGTAAAGGCATTGCAATTTCCTTACTCAAACGATTACGCATTTCTACTGCCAATAGAGAATCAACCCCCTGTTCCATCAATGGTTTATCGATATCTAGCACTGTAGTTGACATCCCTAACAAGCGTTGTGCAGTTTGGTAAACAAAATCAGTTAATAGAGATTTTTGCCCACTTATCACTGTTTTTTGCAATTGTACCAAAAAATCAGAATTGACTGATTGTGCTACCGGTGTAATTAATTGATTTAATAATTGTTGTTGTTGTGAAAATTGAGTTAAATAAACCGACCAATTGCATTGTATCATACTGATTTGAGTCACGTCATTTGCCAAAATACGCTGTAATATTGCCCAACCTTGTTCAGGAATAATCGGTTTAAACCCTTGTTTAACAAAATTATTTTCCACATCACGCGCCATACCCGTCTGCTGCCATAAACTCCAATTAATACTAGTTGCAACCAATCCACGACCACGACGATAATGGGCTAAACCATCTAAAAACGCGTTAGCAGCCGCATAGCTACCTTGCCCTTGGTTTCCCAACAAAGAAGCGGCAGATGAAAACAACACGAAGAAATCCAACGGCGTTTTTTCAAATAAACGATGCAAATGCCAAGCACCTAAGGTTTTAGCAGCTAAACCTTCAGCAAAATCAGACCATTGCTGTTGAATTAACAAACTATCACGTAACACACCCGCCGCATGAACAACACCACGTATCGGCGGTAAAGTCGGCAACACCGCAGCTAATGCCTGATTTAAAGCAATTTGATCTGTCACATCAGCTGTCACTAAAGTGATATGTGCACCTCTATCAATCAACTGGGCGACAGCAATTTGCGCATCCGTTGTCACATGACGACTGATTAAAATCAAATACTTAGCCCCTTGTTTAACTAACCAATTTGCTAATTGTAATCCTAATGCACCCAAGCCACCCGTAATTAAATAATTACCCGTTTGATGAATAACTGATTGATTTTGCGGTAAAATATGCGGTGTTAAACGCGCAACATAACGTTGTCCCTCACGCCAACTAATTTGAGTTTCAACTTCATCAGCCATTATTTCTGATAATAAAGCCGTAATAAACGCTTTTTTATCACTAAAATCATAATCTAAACAAGTACATTGCAATTCAGGATGTTCTAACTGAATTACTCGACTTAATCCCCAAACTAATGCTTGTTGTGGCTGAAAATCTGATTTATTTTCAATTGAATACACATTATCAGTCAGCAACCAAAGACGTGGATACTGTGCAATCGTTTCTTGCATTAAAGCTTGAATTAAATGCAATATACCTGCATTAGCTAATAATTGCGCATTTACTAAATCATCAATCAGTGCGTCTTGACCCCACAAGTAGACAATTCCACGATAATTTGTGCTTATCGATAAACAAGCTTGCCATAATCGTTTAAAATCATCTGATTGCGAAGGATTCACTTGATAATGCCGATCGTCTACCAACTGAGCGAAATGATCACCCGCTATCACTACAACACATTGTCCACCTTGCTGTTCAAGTGTATGAATTAATTGTTCACCAAATTCTTGTTTATCAACGAAAATTAACCAATATCCTTGAGCGTCATTATTTGAAGCAATTAACTTTTGAGTTTGCCAAGAGATTTGATACAACCAATCACGTAATTCCACTTGAGACAGTTGCACCATCGCAGCCTGATTGGCTTTACGCCCTTCCAACCCAATAATTTCTAAAATTAATTGCCCTTCTTCATCAAATAGACGCATATCACCTAAAATTCTATCAGGTGTAGAGGATTTGCGCAATTGACCATAAAGCCAACAATTGAAATTATTAGGCTTATGATAAAAAACAATTTTTTCGATGCTAAAGGGAACAAAAGTCTCTTCTACAGCAATATCGACAGAAGCGACTAATAAACCAAAACAAGCGTCAATTAAACCCGGATGCAATTGATAAGCGTGTGCATCAGCGATTGCAGTCGGTAATCGCACTTGTGCTACCGATTCGTTTTCACCGCGTCGAATTTCTTTAAACCATTGATAAGTTTCACCTAATTCAATATGTCGATCACGTTGTAACTGATAAAATTGTGTAGCACTGATAGATTGTGTGCAGGAATGCCATAATTCATTGAAATAGAAAGATTTTTTAGGTAAATCTACTACCGCACTGACGTAACCTGTGGCGTGCACTGTCCAATGTTCAGTTTCTTCTAAGCTAATGAGTTGAAAAGCAATATTTTGTTGCTCTGGTGTTAATGACAATTGAACTGTACAACCGACAGCCGGCACACGTAAGGCATGCGGAAACAACACATCTGTCAACACACAACCCGTTTGTTTTAAAGTTAATTCAGCCGCACCCAACAATAAAGAAATATGACAAGCACCCGAGGCAACGACTTGATTATAAATCAAATGATCACGTAAAAATGGCATCTGTTCAGTATGGAAAAAAGTTTCAAATAGCGTCGTTTTTAATGCCGGCGAATATATTTTACTCTCTAACAACGGATGCAATTTTGGCTTATTCGATTGAATTTGCACTGATTTTGGTCGATCTATCCAATAACGTTGTCGTTGGAACGGATAAGTTGGCAACGGCAAGCGACGACGTTGATAATCTTGATCAAAATGTTGCCAATTAAAGGCGGCACCTTGCATATACAAAGTAGAAACACTTTCAAGTAATTGTTGCCAATCTGTTTTATCACGATGCAAACTGGGCAAATAAGTCATATTATCGCTGGTTACAGTTTGACGTACCAAACCCAATAAAGTGGGTTTTGCACCAATTTCTATCCATGTATCACAACCTTGCTGCTCTAAAGTCGCTACACTTTTAACCCACTGAACGGATTGCAAAATATGATGACACCAATAAGTCGGCGTGGTGATTTCCTCATCAACCAATAAACCCGTAAGATTTGAAATTAATGGAATTTGCGGCAGTGCAAAATTAATTGTTTTTACCACTTGTTCAAAAGCAGGCAACATCTTTGTCATCAGCGGAGAATGGAAAGCATGAGAAACCTGTAAAGTACTGGTTTTAACACCTTGCGCAGTAAAATTAGCGACAATCGCTTGAATTGCTTCTTTTTCACCAGAAATTACAATATTTTCAGGGCTGTTGATAGCTGCAATGGACACTTTTTCAGTATAAGGTTGAATCGCAGTCGCAACACGTTTTTCATGAACAAAAATAGCCACCATACTGCCATTCTGTGGTAACGCTTGCATCAAACGCGCTCTTTCAGCCACTAGCTTTAATCCATCTTCTAAGCTAAATACGCCAGCAATACAAGCGGCTACGTATTCTCCCAGACTGTGACCCATCACATAATTAGGTTTTATTCCCCAAGATAGCCATAATTGCGCTAAAGCGTACTCAATGGCAAATAATGCGGGTTGGGTATAAGCTGTTTCGTTTAGCGGTGAATCTGTGATTACACATTGTTTGCCTTCACAATTTGCTAAAGTTTCTGGATAAAGTACTTGTAATAATGATTGCTCTAAATCATCACGTAAAATGGCTTCACAGTGTTCTAAGGTTGCGCGAAAAGTAGGTTGAGTTTCAAAGAGTTGCTTTGCCATACCCACATATTGAGAACCTTGTCCGGTAAACAAAAAAGCAATATTTAAGCGTTCTTTTGCTTTTTGTGAAAATTGCGCCGGATTTTTCTGTAATTGATTGAGCAAATCGACTGTATCACTACATATAATGGCTAAACGATGTTCAAAATGAGCGCGTCCGACATTGGCAGTAAAACAAATATCAGCCAAGTTACCTGATTGTTTTTTAAGCCAATTTAAGTAATTTTGGGTTAATTGTTGCAATGCCGCTTCATTTTTTGCAGACAAGGTGAGTAAGTGTAATGGACGTTCTATTTCATTGATTGAATTAGTAAAAGTGGGAGCTTCCTCCAAAATCACATGCGCATTTGTTCCACCAATGCCTAAAGAGTTTACACCCGCTCGACGTGGCTGCTCATTAATTGTTTGCCAATCAAGTAATTGCGTATTGACATAAAATGGACTGTTAGCAAAATCAATATTAGGATTGGCTTGTTCAAAGTGTAAAGTGGGTGGAATTTGCTTGTGATACAACGCGAGTACGGCTTTAATAAAACCCACCACACCTGAGGCAATTTGTAAATGTCCCACATTCGTTTTAACCGCACCAATTGGACAGAAGGCTTTTTTATCTGTGGTCATGCGAAATGCTTGCGTTAAGCCTGCCACTTCAATCGGATCACCCATTTCAGTGCCTGTGCCGTGTGCTTCCACAAAACCAATTGTATCGGCTGTAACCCCTGCAATTGTCATTGCTTCAGCAGCCACTGCAGCTTGTCCATCACTACTTGGTGCCATATAGCCGACTTTCATTAAACCGTCATTATTGACTGCTGAGCCTTTAACAATGGCATAAATATGATCGCCATCGCTGATCGCATCTTCTAAACGTTTTAACGCGACCACACCAATTCCGCTGCCAAACACTGTGCCTTGGGCTTTAACATCAAAAGTACGACAATGTCCATCTGGTGAAACAATCATGCCTTCTTGAAATAAATGACCGGCTTTTTGAGGTGCTTTAACTGAAGCACCACCGGCTAATGCAATATCACATTCACCGCTTAATAAACTTTGACAAGCCAAATGCACGGTAACTAAGGTGGTAGAACAAGCAGTTTGCACGTTAATACTGGGTCCGCGCAGATTTAATTTATATGAAGTGCGAGTGGGTAAGTAATCTTTATCATTCGCCACCATCAATTGAAATCCACCATAAGAATCAAAAGTCGTTACATCTAAATTATCTTGTGGATCAAGCAGATGACGGTTGGGATAAATATTGTTCAAAATGTAGCTGTTCATGCTGGCACCGGCATATAATCCGATAGCACCTTGATAATCCAAAGAATTATAACCGGCATCTTCTAATACTTCCCAACAACATTCCAAAAATATCCGTTGTTGTGGATCGAGTAATTCGACTTCTCTTGCAGTGTAACCGAAAAATTGTGCATCAAATGATTCGATATCTGACAAAATTGGGTTACCTTTCACATAGTTAGGATGATGTACACTGACAGGGTCTATGCCGGCTGCAATAATTTCTTCTTCTGTGAAAAAGGTAACAGATTCAATCCCATGAGATAAATTATGCCAGAATTCGGCAATGTTATTCGCACCTGGAAAACGACATGATAAACCAATCACTGCAATATCGTTATTTTTGACATCACCTTGTTTTTGATGACGAAGTTGCGCGCGCGTTTGTCCTTGTTGCGAACCTGTGACTTCTTGTGAATCTGTGGTTAAATAAGCCGCTAATGCGCTAATTGTCGGATATTTAAACATTTCTACTAAAGACAATTGTTGTCCAAATAAAGCTTGCAATTTACTTTGTGTTTGCACTAATAGTAAGGAATGCCCGCCTAATTCAAAAAAATTGTCATAAACACCGACTTTTGATAAACCAAGCACAGCTTGCCAAATATCAGCAATTTGTTTTTCCACTGCATTTTGAGGCACGGTTTGCTTAGTTTGATGAGATTTTTTACTTAACTGGGCTAATTTTTCTCGATCAATTTCATTGGTCAAGGTTAATGGCATTTCAGCTAAATGTTGCGTCGCAATATCTAAACGACTCATTAGGTTATAACCAAAGGCATCTTCTGCAAACAGTTTTTGATAAAACGGAGTATTTTTGTATAAATTGGCATGTTGATGCGAATAATGCTCAAATTCGATTATTTTTCCATTTTGTTGTTGTAATTGCCCGATTAAACGGAAGTCAGGATTAATTCCATTATCACATAATGTTCTGATACAAGTAGCGTGTACAACATCGCCAGCACTCACTTGAATGCCGGGATAAAAAACGGGTAAATAAACCGGTAACCAACAATATTCATGTTTTAAAATATCAATGACTTCACCGGGCATAGTGTGCAAATTCAACCACACCAAGAAGCCATCAAAACGCCCTTCTTTTTGAATAATAAAGTGAATTTCGTGACTGTCTTCCAATGCCACTTGTTGACTGAAATCTAAATCTTCAAAAATATCTGCGTTAGATAACAAATGATCCAGTGGATATTTTTTAATACACAGTCTCAAATCAAACGGATGTCTTTTTTGTGCAAAGATTTTTTCTGTATAAGAGCCAGGTATTTTGGGAAAACCTAAATCGTTTAATAGCACATCAGGTAATTGAGTTACCGCGATTTTTGTGGTGCTGCGACAAGGTAACATCACGCCATCGGATTTCATAAATCGCCAAGCGTCGTTAATTAAAACCGCAGCACCTTCGCAACCGCCAATAGGACCGACAATTTCTGACACACAGACATCGGCTAATTCTGGTAATTCATTGATTTGACGAGAATCTCCATGTATCAAAATAATTTTGTCGCTCAATCCCAAATTAGCAACGCATTCAATCGCCTCTTGATAAGCTTCATCACCAATTTCAATGGCATACACTTTTTTCGCGCCCGCTTCAATACAAAAACGGGCTAAAATGGCTTCTTTACCAGTACCAATTTCAAGTACAATTTTATCTTTAACTAGATGATTCATCGCAATTTTATAACTTTGATTGCGCAATTCATCATGAGTTAGGATGTAATATAGTAAATCATCATAAACGAAATATTCAGCCACTGAGGGCCACAGTTCTATTTGATTTTCTTTAGGTTTTTCAATTTCACGAAGTTGGGTAAAATGGCAATAAGTGGGTGTGCCAAATTGATCAGTTAACGTTAATTCATTGAATTTATTGCTTTTTAACAGTTGATTAGCAGAAAAGTAGGCTGTTAATTTTTGAATGTTATAAGCCGGCATTTCAATCGCTTCACGAATATGCTGATTGCCACCATCCAACCCAATTAGTAACTGCGTTTGTTGATGCTGCAATGCAGTTAAAAAAGCGTACAATCCCTGTTTAGCGGTCACCGGATAAAAACCACGTGCGCGCGACATTTCTTTCATCTCGGCAGTGACTCCAGCACTATCCCATAAACTCCAATTTAAACAATAACTTTTCAATGGTGTGTGCTGATTTAAATAGTGACTAAAATGGGTGTGAAAATTAGCTGCTGCCGCTATCGCACCAACGGTTGCACCGCCAAAAAAGCCATTGATGGAAGAGAAGTTGATAAAAATACCCGCTGCTTGCTCAATTAATAATTGCGCTAATTTCCATACTCTATTGATTTCAATATCAAAAATTATCGATAAACTGTCTATTGTTTCATCAAGTAACATGCATTCTCGTGGCAATTGGGTAATATGAATTACGCCTGCTAAAGTAACATTTTCTTGTATTTTAAATTGATTAAGTACTTGATCTAATTCAGTAAAATTACAAATTGTCACATGATCAAATTGGGACAATTCTTGTCGTAACGCCGCATTGTCAGTAGATTGTTCGGTGGTTAATAAAATTAACTGTGTTTGATAGTGTAATTGCAAAAATTTAGCAATTTCAATCGCAACATTAAGAATACCCACTGTTATAATATATAAACCACCAATTTTAAATGGTAAATCAATTGGTTGTGGTGAATCAAAAACCACTTTTTCTAATCTTGGCAACCAGCGTTGTCCTTGGCGATAGGCAACTTCAGTTTCACGAGAGAAAACTTGTAATTCTTGTAATATACATTGCGCATTAACTTCATTAGAATCAATAGATAAATCAAGATGGTGACAAGATAACCAAGGAATTTCTTGTGATATTGTCTTAATTAAACCCAATAAAGGTGCTTTTTGATAAAAAACAACGTCACTGGGCAATATCGTTTGTGTACCACTGGAAATAAACTGTAAATGCACTGTTTCTGCATCTTGGTGAGAATATGCCAATGCTTGTAATAAAAATAGCACGCTGTGTACATAGCTAGATTTCGCTTGTTCTAATTCTGTTAAATCCGTGATATTTTTATCAGATTGATAAGTTGATAAATGTAGAATTTCAGTGACATTAATAGCTTGTTTAGACAAACTTTCTAGTAACAATTGATAATGTTTTGCTTCAGTAAATTCAATAATATATTGAGTATCACTAATTTTCTCAAATTCTTTACCTTGAGTTACAACAATAACAGGACGTTGTTGATCACGAAATTGTTTGCATAAATATTCACCTAACCCAATGATATCTATGAAAATCAATAAAGGCGTTTGTGATATATGTTCATTAATATCAAATGCTTGTTTACGTCGCCAAATTTGACGATAAAACCAGTCGGGCAAAGTATTGTCATTTGCCATCAAAATATCAATTTTTTGTATAATTGATTGAAATTCACATTTTTCAAACTGTTGAGTCAACTGGCTACGTTGGAGTTTGCCAATCGCGGTTTTTGGAATGATTTGTTTTTCAACAGGAATCAGAAAATCAGGCTTGACCCCAATTTGTTTGGTAATTCGCGCTTGAATTTGTTTTAATAGTGCAAGAAGGCGTTCATCATCTTCGATGGGGGTATGGAAAAATAAGGCTAGTTTTTCTTCAACACTGCCTTGTGAACGTACAGCACAGGCTACTGTGTATGATATTGATATGCCTTTAATTTCTTCAATAACCGCTTCAATTTCGCTGTTGTAAAAATTTGCGCCATTGATGATGAGACTTTCTTTTGCACGCCCTGTGAGTACGAGTTCGCCGTCAGCAATAAAACCTAAATCACCGGTATCAAACCAACCTTCTGCTAAAAATACTTGATTTGCTTCAGGATTTTTGTAATAACCTGCAGTAACTGCTTCTCCTTTCACATGAAAATGACCGATGGTATTTTCTGGCAGTAGTTGATTATTATTATCGACAATTCGGATGGTAATTCCCGGAATTGGTGGACCTAAGCTAATGAAAGTAATGTGATTAGGATGGTCAATTGTCACTGGAACGAGTGAACTTTGTAGCGAATCACGATCTATGGTATGAAATTTTAACGGTAGAGCTGGTGTCGGTTGAAAATAGGTGGTACCTGATCCCATTTCTGCCATACCAAAAGCAGGTTGAATCACGGTATTTTTCAAACCATAAGGAGCTAAATTTGCAAGGAAATTTTCAACTACTTTGAGTGAAACAGATTCCCCAGCGGTTAATAACGATTTAACTGCTGATAAATCCCATTTTTTACCTGCCGTTCGTTGAATGTGATCATTGATTAACGCGTAAGCGAAGTTGGGCGCCCAACTATGAGTGATGTGATATTGAGATAATAAATCAAGCCAATTCAATGGATTACTTAATACAAATTCTTTAGGTGCGTAAATCAATTGACAGCCTAAATCCATACAACGTAAGTGCCAATCAGATAAGCTGCCAATATGATCAAAGGGTAGCCAATTTAAAATAATATCGTTGCTATGATGTTGATTTAATTGATTTGTACCTCTTGCACGCGATAGAATATTACGATGACTTAGGATAATGCATTTAGGCACACCGGTACTGCCGGAGGTTAGGTTGAAAAAAGCCGGATCATCAGGTTGGGCAATGTAGTGCTCGGTTTCTGGTTGCTGTTGTTTTAGCGTGTCAATTGTTTGAATTGTCGCGGTATTCAACGGGTGTCCCGCTGGCAACGTTTGCATTGCTGTTTTTATTGTTGATGAAATTAAAATCAATGGTTTATCTAGTAATTTCCACACTTGAGTGAGTTGTTCTAAAGGACGATTGGTTTCACTGTAAAGTGTTGGAATAGCAGCAATTACTGGAATAAAACCACCTAAGACACATCCCCAAAATGCAGCTAAAATATCTTGGTTAGTAGTGAGTTGTAAAATGACTTTGTCTTGCGGTTGTAGCCCTTGTTGGCGTAGTCCGGCGAGAATGCATTCTGCTATTTGTAATAAATCTGCATAGCTTTGGGTGATTTCTTTCCCATCTTCTTGGATATAAATAATTTTTTCGCCAATGACTTGCTGTGCTGTTTGACGCAGCAGAGCTGGTAATGTTGCTGGTAGTTCTGTTGCTTGGTTTTGTAAAGGTGAGCCTTGGACCAGTGCTAAAGTAGATGTAATTGAAGTAGAGACTTTTGTATTTTTTGTGGAATAATTTGGTTTATTATCCGCTGGTTGTGTTGTAATTTTGCTAAAATGGGGTAATAAAAAGTCTAAATGTAGTGAAGTTTGTTTTTTCTTTTGTTCTTCAATTAAAACGGCAATTCGTTTGATGGGTTGTAAATTTTGTATAAAAATTTCCCATTTTGTAGTAATTGCTTGATCATAAACGGGAATTTTTTCTAAAGCTGCTTCATCTAAATAGCCATCTATTGTTAGTGGTAAAGTAGAGAGTGGTACGTAAATATGGGGTAAAGCATGTGCAGGCAATTGATTAGTCAAATAATTATGTAATCTGTCTGGCAAAAAACTGCCTGATGTTACAACATAGGCAATTAATTGAGTTTCTTGATTTTCAGTTGTCCGTGCTTGCACAACACATTCGGTAATTGCTATGTCATTTAGTAAAGTCATTTCGATCTTATTCAGATCAACTAAAAAATTGTTAATTGTGATTAGGCGATTTTTTTTACTAATGTTGTAAGTATTCATTTAAATTTTACACTTATTTCCATGTTTTTAAAGTGAAATTTGAAAAGATTATGCTTGATTAATAATTTCCAAAACTTTAGTTGCATCTGCCGGAGTTGGACTTTTTAAAATTTTATTAGCCAATCTGGTCAATCCTTGCATGTTGGTATTGTTAATAATTTGTTTTATCTCAAGTAATGCTTCAGGATTCACGCTGAAAGAACGTAACCCTAATCCTAGCAATAATCGTACATAACGACTGTCACTCGCCATTTCTCCGCACATACTGATGGGTTTGTCGAGACGATTTGCAGTGTCAATACTCATTTTAATTAAGCGTAATACTGCGGGATGTAATGGGTCGTATAGGTAGTTGACTGCATCGTCTACCCGATCTATCGCTAATGTGTATTGAATGAGGTCATTTGTTCCAATTGAGAAAAAATCGACATATTTAGCAAATATATCAGTACATACTGCCATGGCTGGGACTTCTATCATCGCGCCTAAAGGCATATTGGGATCAAATTTTAATGATTCTTGGGTTAATTCTTTTCTCACTTCTTGTAGTAAGTTATTGACTTGAACCAATTCTTGTACTTCACAAACCATAGGTATTAGCATACGTACTTTGCCTAGAGAGGAGGCACGTAAAATGGCACGCAATTGTGGTTTGAATAGACGTAAATCTTTTAAACATAGCCGAATTGCCCGTAATCCCAACGCTGGATTGGCGGTGAGCAAGGTGTGACGGGTACTTTCTGCTTGTTTATCAGCACCTAAATCTAAAGTACGGATAGTGATTTGTCCACCTTTGAGAGCTTTAATTACTCGCGTATAAGCGTCTAAATGTTCTTCTTCATCAGGTGGTTGCGGACGATTCATGAATAAAAATTCGGTGCGATATAAGCCAATTCCTTCGCCACCTACACGCTTGACTGCTATCATGTCTTCGGGAAATTCAATGTTGGCATGTAAGGTAATGGGTGTGCCATCTAGGGTTGCTGTTGGTGCTTCTTTGATTTTGGTCAAACCTGCACGATAGCGTCTATCTTCACGTTGACGATGACGATAATATTCTAGGGTGCGTTCATCGGGATTTACAATAATTAATCCTTGTGAACCGTCAACAATAAGCGTATCACTTGGGCGAATATAAGGGCGCGCACGTCGCAATCCGACAATAGCGGGTATGCCTAAACTTCTAGCTAAAATGGCTGTATGTGAGGTTGTACCACCAAATTCTGTTGCAAACGCCAGTACGCCATGGTGTTGCATTAAAACGGTATCCGCTGGGGTTAAATCATCAGCTAAAACAATAGCGTTGGCTACGTTATCAAAAGATTCGTTGGGCTGTTCTATATAACCGCGTAAAATGCGTTGAACGCGGGCAATCACATGTTCTACATCCATTTTTCGTGAACTGAGATAGGGATCGTCCATTTCATCAAAAATGTGCACGAGGTTGTCGCGTTGCAATTTAAGTGCCCATTCTGCATTACATTGATGTTCACGAATTAGATGAATCGGTGCTTGTGTCAGTAAGCTGTCTTCTAACATGAGTAGGTGGGCATCGATAAATCCAGCAATTTCTGCAGTTTTTTCTACTGGTAAGTTGTCACGAATGCGTTTAAGTTGTTGATGAGCAAGTATTAAAGCATTTTCAAAGCGAATGATTTCTGTTTCAATATCTTGCTTTGCTAATGTCACCTGATTCACTTCAATTTGATCGCGGTCAATAATGTTGACTTTGCCGATCGCAATTCCTTTGGACACGCCTGTACCTTGCAAGGCAATACTCACTCGTCTTCTCCAAAACGATTGTTGATCAATGCCGCAAGTTCGGAGATAGCGGCTTCTTCGTCAGTACCCGAAATAATTAATTCTATCTGTGTACCCTTGCTGGCAGCTAAGAGCATGACGCCCATGATACTTTTGCCATTGGCTTCACGTTTGTCTCGTTTGAGTTGTATTTCACTGTTAAAAGAGGAGGCAAGGCGTACCAATTTGGCAGCCGCTCTGGCATGTAATCCCAGTTTGTTAATAATTGTAACCGTTTGTTTTTGCATAGATAAAGTGCATATTGGACTAATTGGAGTTTAATAAGTTATTGACATCTAGTATGCCTTGACATCCACCAGACAAGGCTTTATTCGCTAAACTGTCTAAATCGTCTTTAGGGTAAGTAATCACTTTGACTAGCATGGGAAAATTAACACCAGAGATGACCCTAACACGACAGCGTTTAATTAAATAACCGGCGACATTACAAGGAGTTGCGCCAAATAAGTCGGTAAGTACTAAAACGCCTTGTCCTTCATTGAGTCCGTTAAATAGTTGTTCAGCATGATAATTAAAAGCGTCTCTGTCAACATCGTTGCGCACGGGTAATACTTTGATAGGTAAGGGTAATTGTTCTGTACCCAACATAATTTGTAGGCTTTCTAATAAACTACTGCCTATATTGTCGTGAGTAATTAACAAAATACCTACACTCATGGGAGTTCTCGGTGTCGTGCCAGCACGCCTTTACGTTGCTGTGTAAAATATTGAGTCAATTGTTCAGCCAAGTAAACAGAACGATGTTGTCCGCCGGTACAACCAATGGCAATGGTTAAGTAACAACGATTGTCTGCTTCAAATTGAGGAATCCAAACCTCTAAAAATCGAATCATATCATTTTGCATTTGTTGTACTTTAGGTTGATTGGCTAGGAAACGAATGACTGCCTCATCAAGCCCGGTTAAAGCCCTTAAACCTGTTTCCCAATGGGGATTAGGTAAACAACGTGCATCGAAAACAAAATCAGCATCATTGGGTAGCCCATATTTAAACCCAAAAGATTGAAATAATAAAGATAATTTTTGTGCTGAGCAGACAGTGGTACGCAAACGAATGATATCGCGTAATTGATGCACATGGGTATGTGTGGTATTAATACGGACATGGGCTTGGCTTGCTAATGGGTCTAAGAGTTTGCGTTCACATTTAATCGCTTCGACTAAAGGAAGATTGGGTGTCGTGAGTGGATGTTTACGACGTGTTTCACTAAAGCGTTTGATTAAAATTGCGTCATCTGCTTCTAAAAATAAAATTTCGTAAGTAATTGCAGTGGTTGTTAAAGTTTTCAGTAAATCGGTAATATCGTGTAAAGACGCAGTACGTGCATCAATACCTACCGCAATACTGTCATGTACTGTTTGCAGTTGTTCGGCTTGTTGTGCAAAAGCGGGTAATAAACTGACGGGTAAGTTGTCTACGCAATAAGCACCCATGTCTTCAAGTGTATGTAAAACAATGGTTTTACCCGCACCTGATAATCCACTGACAATAATAAGTTTCATGTTATACAACAGTTACATAGCAGGGATATGATAATCACTTGTGATACATCTTCATAAACCAAAACACTCAGCGATGAATCAATTAGTAATCATTATACTCGGTAAGGGTTAAAAAAGAAATCATGAAGCCTAAAATCAATACGAAAAAGAAAGTCGTTCATTAAATCACGCCCATTAATTCAACAGTGTTAGGTCTAAATAGTTTAAAATGATCGCCTAGAAAAATAATTGTTAGATGACAGATATCAATCTGATTGTAAAATTGAACATGACTATGAGAGGAATTGCAATATGCCAATTAATCTGGCAGTGCCAAAAGAACATACGCCCAAAGAGCGGCGAATTGCTTTAGTACCCGATATTGCGGCACGTTTAATTAAAATGGGCGTAACGGTTTCCATTGAAAAAGGTATGGGTAGCAACGCCTTTTTTGCCGATGACACTTATAAAGATACGCAAATTATTGAAAGTGCAGTAAAATTATTTAGGCAAGCTGATATTATTCTTAAAGTACAAGCACCGACAGAGGCTGAAATTGAACAGATGAAAGAAGGCGCGATTGTCATTGGTTTTATGTCTCCGCATTTGTACCCCGAACGAGTCAAATTGCTACGAGATAAGAAAATCACCAGTTTAGCCATGGAATTAATTCCGCGAATTTCTCGTGCCCAATCAATGGACGCTTTATCTTCACAAGCCTCTATTGCTGGATATAAAGCGGCATTAATGGGTGCAGATTTAGCCAACGTATTTTTTCCAATGTTGACGACTGCCGCAGGAACCATTCGTCCGGCTAAAGTTTTAGTAATTGGTGCAGGCGTTGCTGGATTACAAGCAATTGCAACGGCAAGACGTTTAGGTGCCATGGTTGAAGCTTACGATGTACGTGCTGCAACTAAAGAACAAATTCAATCATTGGGGGCTAAATTTGTTGATATTCCAGTGCAAGCTGAAGGAACGGGTGGATACGCACGCGAATTAACCGATGCCGAAAAACAACAGCAACAAGCAATATTAGCTGAACATATTGCCGCTGCTAACGTTGTGATTACTACAGCTGCGATTCCAGGACGTCCTTCACCTAAAATTATCACTCAAGCCATGGTTGAAAAAATGAAACCCGGTTCTGTAATTGTTGATATTGCGGCTGAAGGCGGTGGTAATTGCGAATTGACGCAAGCAGGTAAAACGATTAACCATCAAAATATTACCATTCACGCGCCTTTAAATACACCCAGTCAAGTGCCTATTCATGGTAGTGAAATGTATGCAAAAAATTTATTTAACTTATTACAATTAATGATTAAAGACAGTGAATTAGTATTGGATTGGCAAGATGAAATTATTGCCGGCTGCACACTGACTCATGCCGGTGAAATTAAACACGCCCCTACTCGCACTGCTATCGAAGGAGCTAACAAATGATTGAAGGATTCACCGCCCTCTATATTTTTCTATTAGCCGCACTGACAGGCTATGAAATTATCGCCCGCGTACCCGTTATTTTACATACGCCGTTAATGTCTGGTTCCAATTTCGTACACGGGATCGTCTTAGTCGGTGCCATGGTAGCATTAGGTCATGCGGACACCGTTTTAACGCAACTCATTGGATTTATAGGTGTTATTTTAGCCGCTGGCAATGCAGTTGGTGGTTATGCCGTGACTGAACGCATGTTAGAAATGTTTAAAAGTAGCAAAGGAGCCGAAAAATGAACGATACTCAAGTGCTAGAAATTCAACACGCCTTTGCGCAACAAAAAGACAATTTACAGCAATTAGAACAACAAGTTTCACAATACGTTAACGAAATAACTGCGCAACATGAAGAAACCCTAGTTGCTACAGTACTACACCACGAACCACCGCCACCTTGGGTGACTTCAGTGATTGAAATTTTCTACTTTGTGGCTGCAATCTTATTTATTTTAGGATTAAAGCGCATGAGTTCACCGGTAACCGCGCGTGGCGGGATTATTTGGGCAGGTATTGGGATGATTTTGGCAACATTAGCCACATTCTTTCATCCCGCTATCCATATTAATATTGGTTGGATCAGTGCTATTTATGTAATCAGTGCGTTATTTTTGATGCTTGGTTTAAAGCGAGCAACGAGGGCAGATGATGGCGGTATTGGACTCATTATTATCATTACCAGCATCATTGTGGCGATGACCCCAACCTTACTTTACCCAAGCAATTATGGACTTATTGTTATCGCAGTAATGATTGGTTCTGCAATGGCATGGATCAGTGCGAAAAAAGTTGCTATGACCGATATGCCCCAAATGATCGCCTTGTACAACGGTATGGGCGGCGGTGCAGCAGCAGCTATTGCCGCGGTAGAATTGGCTAAAGGCGGACACACCATGACAATTGAAACACTAGCCGTTGCCGGCGGTTTAATTGGCAGCATCTCATTTTCAGGCTCATTGATTGCTTTTGCTAAATTACAAGGCATTTTGAAAAAATCATTCATCTTCAATTTTCAGCAACTCATTAATTTACTGATATTTATTACCATTTTAGCGTTAGGCATTGGAATCGTCAGTTATGGTGCAGCCGACAGTGGACCGTTAGTAATTACATTCTTCATGCTAACTCTAGCCTTTGGTATTTTAATGACATTACCAATTGGAGGTGCAGACATGCCCGTAGTTATCTCACTATACAACGCATTAACTGGCTTAGCTGTTGCTTTTGAAGGCTTTGTATTAGGCAATGCAGCGATGATTATTGCCGGTACTGTCGTTGGTGCAGCGGGTACTTTGTTAACCCAACTCATGGCAAAAGCGATGAATCGATCATTAGGCAACGTATTATTCAGCGGCTTTGGAGCAAAAGTACAAGCCAGCAATACCGAAGTGACTGGCAGTCTTAAACCCATTGATAGTAGTGATGCAGCAGCAATGATGGCTTATGCAACACAAGTTGTGATCGTCCCGGGTTATGGCATGGCAGTAGCACAAGCACAACATAAAATTTGGGAACTTACCAAAGCTTTATCTGACAAAGATGTCAAAGTCAAATTTGCGATTCATCCAGTTGCTGGACGGATGCCGGGTCACATGAATGTGTTGTTAGCAGAAGCTGGCGTACCTTATGACATGATCTTTGACTTAGAAGAGATCAACGAAGAATTTCCACAAACCGACGTTGCGTTAATCATCGGTGCAAATGATGTAGTGAATCCCATTGCGCGAACCGATCCTAGCAGCCCGATTTATGGAATGCCGATTTTAAATGCAGACTACGCAAAAAATGTCATTGTAATTAAACGCGGTAGTGGTGCTGGCTTCTCAGGTATTGAAAACCATCTATTCTACGCAAACAATACCCGCATGTTATATGGTGATGGACAAAAAATGGCAGCCGAACTGGTGCATAGCGTGAAAGCACTATAACAGCTCTGTTTTATAAAATTGGGTGGATGATAGTAAATCCACCCCATAAATTATTTGAAATACAGGAATTATTTAAGAAATGAAATGTGAAGCTTGTAAAATATGGCTATTAGTTATTTTAATTGTCTCATTAGGCTTTTATGCTGCTTACCAATTTGTACCACCCGCACCGCCTAAACAATTCACCCTCGCTACAGGCAGTACCGCCGGTGCTTATTACGCTTTTGGCATGGAATATCAGCAAGATTTATTAAAACAACATCTAACCGTCAAAGTGCAACCCACTGCCGGCTCTATTGAAGCCCTGCATTTACTCAATGATAAAAAAGTAGATGTCGCCTTTATACAAGGAGCTTAACTAGATTGCTTTACATATATTTAAATGTATGTAACAATGAATAAG
>DYNN01000045.1 GCA_020721045.1 Thiomargarita sp.
ATCCCCCTTTGGTAAAGGGGGAAGCAAAATTTCCTTAACTTAATGCTATTGAGGCGTAAAGGGAATTAAGTAAGTAGTGAATAAAACATTTTGATAATTATATGAAAAACTTACATAAAATTAATCTGTTAACTGAAGAAGAATACTTAGAAGGCGAAACATTAGCTGATATTCGTCATGAGTATATTGATGGGCAAATTTATGCCATGGCGGGAGCGAATGAACGACATAATTTGATTTCTTTAAATTTGGCGGTACATTTACGAATTCATACTCGTGGTAGTGAATGTCGCGTGTTTATTAATGATATGAAATTGCGCATTGCAACACAACGTAGTTTTTATTATCCTGATGTGATGTTATGCTGTCATATTGAAGATAATCATGAACTTTACAAAGAATCTCCTTGTTTAATAGCAGAAGTTTTGTCGCCTTCAACAGAAACTATTGATCGCCGCGAAAAATTAATCACTTACCAAAATATGCCTTCTTTACGTTATTATTTACTCATCGCTGCTAACCAGAAAAAAATCGAATATTATCAACGTTCAGAAGACGATATTTGGTACAGTGCATCATTAGATAGCAACGAGATTTTAGAAATCAATTGCCTCAATAGTAAAACGATTGCCTTGTGTTTAGAAGATTTTTATCAAGATGTAGCGATGCTTTGATAATTATATGAAAAACTTACATAAAATTAATCTGTTAACTGAAGAAGAATACTTAGAAGGCGAAACATTAGCTGATATTCGTCATGAGTATATTGATGGGCAAATTTATGCCATGGCGGGAGCGAATGAACGACATAATTTGATTTCTTTAAATTTGGCGGTACATTTACGAATTCATACTCGTGGTAGTGAATGTCGCGTGTTTATTAATGATATGAAATTGCGCATTGCAACACAACGTAGTTTTTATTATCCTGATGTGATGTTATGCTGTCATATTGAAGATAATCATGAACTTTACAAAGAATCTCCTTGTTTAATAGCAGAAGTTTTGTCGCCTTCAACAGAAACTATTGATCGCCGCGAAAAATTAATCACTTACCAAAATATGCCTTCTTTACGTTATTATTTACTCATCGCTGCTAACCAGAAAAAAATCGAATATTATCAACGTTCAGAAGACGATATTTGGTACAGTGCATCATTAGATAGCAACGAAATTTTAGAAATCAATTGCCTCAATAGTAGAACGATTGCCTTATGTTTAGAAGATTTTTATCAAGATGTAGCGATGCCTTAAGTTATTTGTATTTACGAGTTAAAATAATCGTTATACCTAATATAAGCCATAAAATAACAATAATCGTTGTATTTCCAATATAGCTGTAAGGTGTAATTCCTTGATAAGGTTGCACTAAATAACGTAAAGCATGAATTTTGAATTGTGGCGATTGTGTAACAATTTTTCCTTTATCATCTATAATCGCTGAAATTCCTGTATTTGTTGCCCGCAATAAATAACGTCCATTCTCCAAAGCCCGCATTCTAGCAATCTGTAAGTGCTGATAAGGGGCAATTGAATAGCCAAACCACGCATCATTACTGACATTAACCAATAAAGTGGCATTAGGTAAACTGCTGCGTACCAATTCGGTAAAAGCGGCTTCATAACAGATAGTTATACCTAAATTTTGTCCAGCGGCTTGCAAATGTGTTTGATTCGTATTGCCGGCTGTAAAGGTAGTTAGAGGTACATTAAAAAAATGTAATAATTGGTCAAATAATGACTGTAATGGAATATATTCACCAAAAGGGACAAGATGTCGTTTAAAATACATTTGAGATGAATCACTTATGTTCAACACACTATTAAAATATTCACTGTGTAGATCACCAAATGGCATTCCAATTAAAAAATCAGTTTTGTACTTGATATGTTCATAGGCTAATTGCCGGATCAAATGCGGCACATAATAGGAAATATCTTTGTATAACAGGGGAATAGCAGTTTCGGGCCAAATGATTAAATCCGCATCTCGATTTTGTTGGCTGATCGTTAAATAACGAAGAATACTGTCTGCATGAAATGCTTCGGTCCATTTGAGTTCTTGCGGAATACTGCCTTGAATTAACGCGACTTTTATCGGTTTATCTATTGGTGTAGTCCAAGTCATGGTCATCAGTTGATAACTGGTAATCCAAAGTGTGATTGCTATCAGACAAGGCAGTAATAACCGTTTGAAATAATGATAGTTTTGCCAAATATAAACGAGCAAACTGGCATTAATTACGACTAACCAAGTAACTCCAAATTCGCCTATTATTGGCACAAAGCCGCTGAGTGGCGAGTCTGTTTGGCTGCAACCTAAATTTAACCAAGGAAATCCGGTAAATATCCAACTGCGTAACCATTCTGTTAAAGTCCATAAACTCGGAAAAATTAGCAATTTACTGAATGGATTGGGAAAATAACGCACCAATACCCAGCCTAATAAAGCGGGATAAAGTGCCATGCCTGCAATAAGGGCAATTGTGAGTGTGATCGCACCTAACCACGGGACGTTGGCAAATTGGTACATGCTGATGTATACCCAGTATACGCCGAATCCAAACATGCCCACGCCATAATAAAAACCACGCCAAAATGCTTGTTTGTGCGAAGCATATTGCCATGATAATAATAGGAGTGCTGGCGATAAAATAGCTATTGGAAACAATGAATAAGGTGCGAATGCTAGGGGTAATGCACTGCCTGCTAATAGAGCAAGTAATTCGTGTGTGTATTGGGTTAAATATTTCAAATGATTTCCTTTCAATCAAATAAAATTTTTATTTTTCAAACGTTTGAATAGTAGCTAATACTTCATCTACATGATTGTCAACTTTTACCTTACGCCATTCGTAGCGTAAAATACCTTGTTTATCAAATAGAAATGTACTGCGTTCAATCCCACGCGTGGGTTTGCCAAACATTTGCTTATTTTTCATTACGGTAAATAGTTGACAAAGTTGTTCATCTTCATCTGCGAGTAAATCAAACGGGAAATTGTATTTTGCCTTAAATCCTTCATGTTTTTTGATGCTGTCTCTGGAAATACCGAAAACAGTAGTATTTAATGTAGTGAATGCGGCATAATTGTCTCGAAAATCTTGTCCTTCTTGAGTACAGCCCGGTGTGTCGTCTCGAGGATAAAAATATAACACGATGTGACATTGTCCTATAAAATCAGCTAAGTTAATGTTTTTATTGCCCGTTGCTGGTAGAGCTATCGACGGTAAAGTGTCACCTAATTTCATATTTTTCACCTTAATTTTGAGCTAAATACGTTACTAAATTGTCTTAAGCAATTCTATGATAGAATAACCGTTTTGCCTATTAGACCGTTACCTGATTTAGCAATAGATTATTTATTATGAACAAATTAGTTGTTCTATGTGTTGATGATGAACCTACCATTTTAGACAGTCTCAAAATTGAATTAAGATATATATTAGACCCACAATATCTGATTGAAACGGCTGAAAATGGTGAGGAAGCATTAGAGTTAATTGAGGAATTATTAGCTGATAATTACGAAATTCCACTGATTATCTCTGATTATATCATGCCCGTTCTCAAGGGAGATGAACTGTTAAAACAGGTACATCATTTATCGCCTAAGACATTGAAAATTATGCTAACGGGTCAAGCTGATATTGAAGCGGTGGGTAATGCGATTCGTTATGCTAAACTTTATCGTTATATTGCAAAGCCTTGGCACGCTGAGGATTTAAAATTAACTGTCACTGAGGCGATTAATAGTTATTTTCAAGAAAAAAGGCTTTTAGAACAACATATTAGATTGCAAACGGTCAATCAAGCACTACTTGAATCGAATCAAGAACAGCAGGAATTGATCAAAAAATTAAGCGAAAATGAGCATTATTTGACCCAAACCATAGAGGCGTTGCGATTAGCTAAATTTGCTATTGAACGGGCGGGCGACGCCATTTTATGGATTAATGTTGACGGTGGACTAGAATACGCCAATGATACGGCTTGTCGCATTTTACAACAAGAGCGATCGGCATTATTGTCTACCAATATTCAACAGCTTGATTTGAATTTTGTGACTAAAAAATGGGACATTTATTGGCAAGAATTGCAACAAGCCAAACATGTTACGCACGAGTCTTATTATAAATTACCCGATGAACGAACAGTACCAATTGATAGTAGTATTAATTATTTAGAATATGACGGGGTTGAGTACGGTTTAATTTTTGCGCGTGATATTTCTTGTCGTAAGCGGATTGAGGATGAATTGGAGCAATATCGTCTTCATTTAGAAGAAAAAGTTAAGCAACGTACGATAGAATTGGGGCAAGTAAATGAGCAATTGCGCCAAGATATTGAGGAACGTGAACGTGCACAGGAGGCTTTGCGTAAATTATCACGCGCAGTTGAACAAAGTGCCAATATTATTATTATTACTGATTTGCATGGTAAAATTGAATTTGTTAATCCAGCCTTTATCGAATCAACCGGTTATTGCTATGAAGAAGTCTTGGGTAATAATCCGCGCTTGTTAAAATCCGGTTTACAATCCGTTAGCCTCTATCAAGATTTATGGAGAACCATCAAAAAAGGCAAAGTTTGGCAGGGTGAATTGATTAATAAACGCAAAGATGGTTCATTATATTGGGAATTTGTTAATATTTCACCGGTTAAAGATGCAAATGGTCATATTACCCATTATGTGGCAATTAAAGAAAATATTACTGAGCGGAAAAAAATTGAAGATCAATTGCAAAGTAACTTGAAATTTTTAGAAAGTCTGATTAATACCATTCCATTACCTATTTTTTATAAAGATAATACCGGAAAATATTTGGGCTGTAATGATGCTTTTGCTAATTTTTTAGGAATATCAGCGCAGGAAATTGTAGGTAAAACTGTTTATGAACTATATGAGAAAAAATTTGCTGATTGTTATCACAAAGCCGATTCAATGGTAATACAAACCAAAGAAAAACAAATCTATGAAGCAAAAATAAAACGTGGGGATAATGCTATTCGCGATGTCATTTTTCATAAAGCCGCTTTTTGGCAACCCAATGGTGAATTAGGCGGGAGTGTTGGTTCTCTTATCGATATTACTGAGCGTAAAGAAGTTGAAGAGCAAATGAAAAATCAAAACGTGGAATTATTGATTAAAAACGAACAGTTAGACGCATTTGCTCGTCAATTAGAAGAAGCGCAACAAGAAAAACTTTACCAATTGAATAAAGCTTATGAACGTTTTGTCCCACGTGAATTTTTAAGTTTGCTAGACAAAGAAAGTATTATTGACATTCATTTAGGTGATCAAGTTGAAAAAAATATGACAATTTTATTTTCTGATATTCGTGATTTTACAACATTATCAGAAAATATGACACCCAAGGAAACCTTTGATTTTTTGAATAAATATTTGGGTAAAATGGAACCCATACTGATTAAGCACCGCGGGGTTATCGATAAATATATTGGTGATGCAATCATGGCACTTTTTCCCTACAGTGCTAACGATGCAGTCAGCGGTTCTATTGATATGTTACGCACTTTGGAAAAATATAACAATGAACTAAAAGAACACCAATTTCAATCGCTTAGAATTGGTATCGGTTTAAATACCGGTCCCCTGATGTTAGGCACCATTGGTGGGCAACATCGTATGGATGGTACTGTCATTGCAGATGCCGTCAATCTTGCTTCACGTATTGAAGGACTGACCAAAATATATGGTACACCGTTATTAATCACTGAAGACACTTATCTTTCATTAGAAGAACCCAATCAATATTGTATCCGCGTTATTGATGTTGTTAAAGTGAAAGGTAAAACAGAGCAAGTAACTGTTTATGAAGTATTTGATGCGAATTCACTCCATTTGGTAGAACTCAAAATCGCAACCCAAGCTGATTTTGAACAGGGTTTTGTGCTCTATCATTCAGAAGAATTTGATGATGCGTTACAATTATTTGAAACTGTTTTGCAAATTAATCCCGAAGATAAAGTCGCACAAGTTTATGTAGAACGTTGTTTAGAAGCTAAAAATCAAATACATACTGGCATTAATCACCATATGAATTATAGTAATATTTTATATTAAGGTACGATTGTGTTATTCAACTCGCATATTTTCATTTTTCTCTTTCTTCCCATCACGCTAATTGTTTTTTTATGGCTGAGTCGCTATCAATATTACACCGCAATTATTATCTGGTTAATTAGCACTTCATTTTTCTTCTATGCATGGTGGAATCCAATTTATCTATTATTATTAGTCACTTCGATAATCATTAACTATGTACTGGGCTACTTAATCATACGACAAACGGATTTCTCAAAATTATTATTAATTATAGGTATTACCGCTAATATATCACTACTTATTTATTACAAATATGCAAATTTTCTAGTTGATAATATTAATCTTTTGACTCATGGTTCATTACAACTTTCGCCCATTATTTTACCGCTTGCTATTTCGTTTTTTACCTTCCAGCAAATTACTTATCTAGTTGATACTTATCATCAAAAATCTGCAACTTACTCATTTTTGCATTATTGTCTATTTGTCACTTTTTTTCCACAGCTCATTGCAGGACCTATTGTTTATCATAAAGAAATGTTACCGCAATTCACTAAAAGTCATTTTGACAACTACCAGATTGAATATTTAACCGTTGGCTTGACAATTTTCTTCATGGGTTTGTTTAAAAAAGTGATATTGGCAGACAATATTGCCGGCTATGCCAGTCCTGTTTTTACTCTAGCTGAACAAGGTCAATCAATCGGTTTTTTCGCTGCTTGGCAAGCTGCACTGGCTTATACTTTACAACTTTATTTTGATTTTTCGGGCTACTCTGATATGGCAGTTGGGTTATCGCGTTTATTTGGGATTATTTTGCCGATTAACTTTTATTCACCTTATCAATCAGTTAATATCATAGAATTTTGGCGACGCTGGCATATCACTTTATCTCGTTTTCTACGTTATTATTTATATATTCCATTGGGTGGAAATCGCCAAAATCCATTACGCCATTATCTTAATTTATTGATTACAATGCTATTAGGTGGATTATGGCACGGTGCCGGCTGGACTTTTGTATTATGGGGATTATTACACGGTATCTATCTGATTATAAATCACTTATGGCAATCATTTATGCAAAAAAAAGCAATTCATCCGTGGCGACGTCCATTTTCCATATTTTTCACATTTTTATTGGTTTGTATCGCTTGGGTACTTTTTCGTGCCGAAAGTCTTAATGGTGCTTGGCAGATTTATCAAGGCATGTTAGGTTTACAAGGTTTTGATTTTACAGAAAAAATAAGTGCATGGTTGTGGATTGGCAGTTTATTACTTATCGTCTGGTTTATGCCAAATGTTTACCAAATCATGCGACTATTCAAACCAGCATTACTCACTTATCCAGATTTAATTATTCAAACTCATTGGATTACTTGGCAACCAACACGGATTTGGGCAGTTATCTTTGCTTTCATTGCTGCCATCACTTTACTCAGTTTAACTCAAATTAGTGAATTTCTTTACTTTCAATTTTAAATCCATTCTAACATTATCATTTTCTGATGAATCTATCTATAATACTGTGTTAGAATCCACTTATTTGCTTAAACTGAAAATAAAAGTCATTTATTGTGGTTTAAGTTTAATTAGTTAATGGAAATTAGTGATTTTATGTCATATCGAAAAAAGCTTTACACTTAATTTCAGCTACGTTTTTAACTATAGGAAGTAGTCCGCATGAAAATTACAGGTGAAGATTATCAAATTGATTATCATTCTGATACTGTAACTGTTAATTGCCAAGGAACGCTTCGTCTCAATGGAATGGATGAATATGCACCAATTGTAAATCTTTTAGACGAAGTCATCAATAAAGACAATTCATTGGTACAACTTGATTTACGACAATTAGAATTTTTAAATAGCTCTGGTATTAATATGTTGTCCAAATTTATTATTAAAGTACGTCAAAAAAAGAGCATTCAAGTTATTATTCATGGTTCGCAACAAATTTTGTGGCAAGGTAAGTCACTTAGAAATTTACAGCGTCTAATGCCCACTTTGCAATTGGAGTGGGATTGATATTTAATTATCTAACTTTTGTTTCATCGCATGTCAATACCAACCCTTGAAGACTGTTTAGCGAAAATAGAACAACTGCATCAAGAAATTGCAGTACTAACTGAGGAAAAAGAAGAATTAAATCTTTTATTGCAAACAGTTACGGAACATGCTGATGCAGTTGAAAATGGTTTACTAGCCGCACGAAAAATCGCTGAAGATGCAGCCAAAGCAAAATCAGCCTTTTTAGCCAATATGAGCCATGAAATTCGTACACCGCTCAATGGTGTTATTGGTATGACTAACTTGTTGTTAGACAGTCACTTAACTCCTGAGCAATACGATTATGTCACTACCATTCGTAGTAGTGGTGAAGCTTTGCTTTCTTTAATTGGCGATATTTTGGATTTTTCTAAGATTGAAGCCGATAAATTAGAACTCGAAAAACAACCGATTAATTTAAGAGAATGTGTAGAATTTGCGCTTGATCTCATCTCGCCTGTTGCCGCACAGAAAAAACTCAATTTAGCCTATACGATTACCAAACATACACCTGATATCGTAATCAGCGATGTGACACGTCTGCGTCAAATTTTAATGAATTTACTCAGTAATGCGGTTAAATTTACTACACATGGCGAAATTATTGTTTCAGTGACGGCAAATAATTTGAGCACTCATTTAATAGGAGATAATAGTGATATTAAGTCGAGTAGTGATTTTGCTCTATACGAACTTTCATTTTCAGTGCAAGATACTGGCATTGGTATTCCGGCTAATCGAACTGAACATTTATTTCAATCGTTTAATCAAGTAGATACTGCAACAGCACGTAAATATGGCGGCACGGGTTTGGGTTTAGCCATTAGCAAACGATTATGTGAACTTATGGAAGGACAAATTTGGGTCACTAGCGAAGAAGGCAAAGGTTCTTCGTTTAATTTCACTATTAAAGTAGAAGCTGTACAAGGTAGCGCTTATCGTTATTTATATAATAATGTACCTGAATTACTAAACAAAAATTTATTGATATGTACTGATAATATAACTAATCGCTCGATCTTAGAACACCAAACAAAACAATGGGGTATGCAAACTCATCGAATACAGCAAAAAGAGCAGATTTTCCAATTAATCCAAGAAAATAGATATATTTGGGATGTTATTATTTTTGATTTGAACGCATTGAGTGATATAGAAATTAAATTTTTGCAACAGATGAAGCAAGTTGTTGTTAATAAAAAATTACACGTTATTTTGTTGTTACCTTTATGTCACTTTAATTTTACTGATGTGCCTTTTGATGCTTATTTAACCAAACCGATTAAACCTATTAAATTACACAAATTGCTGCTTACCACATTACACACATCAATTCATAAAATTGAAACCGTGCCTAATAAAAGTAGTGAACAATCTATTGAAATTCGTCGACAATTACGCATTTTATTAGCTGAAGATAATATTGTAAATCAAAAAGTTGCTTTATTAGTTTTGAAAAAATTAGGCTATCATGCCGATATCGTAGTCAATGGCGTAGAAGTGTTGAAAATTTTGGATGGAAAAAATTATGATATTATTTTTATGGATTTGCAAATGCCTGAAATGGATGGATTAACTGCAACTCGACATATTATCGCCAATTGGCAGCTTACACAACGCCCTTGGATTATCGCCATGACTGCAAGTGCTATGCAAGGTGATCGCGAAATTTGTTTAGAAGCGGGTATGGACGACTATGTCAGCAAACCCATTCGGGTAGAAGAATTGCAATCAGCCTTAGCACGTTATTTATCTAAATATCACTAATACTTGATTATTCTTCAGTCCCAAAACAATGCATATAATCTACACAAACCGCACAAGAAGGCGAACGGCAGATATAAATATTTTCTTGTAAACACAATTGCTTATAGAGAAATTTTTTCCATTTCATGTTTTGATCGTTCTTAGCAGCTAATTGAGGAAAATTGTATTCTAATAATTGAGTTAATTCTTTACGCGCCCACAATCCTAAATCCTGCCACAAATGATTATTACCACTATAACCTGCAATAATAATCATTGCAATCCATTCAATTTCTTCATCTGGTGAATTTCTATCACTCATTAATAAATTAAATAAATCTTCTTTTTCAGGCATATCGGGTAATGTAACAGGGGATAATTCTGGTAAAGTGATTGCTGGAAAATGCCGATCCAACAATTTTTGATAAGAAGATGACGATAAACATGCAGGAATTGATAAATAACTCATACCCACATAACTGCTTGATAACATATGAGCTAACCACTCACTATTTGGCAAATGCGCGCTATGGGCTAAAAAATGGGCATAAACGAGATTGCGTTGATCAGACATAATTATTCTGTGATTTGGGTTTGAAAATGTTTAGCAACAGAAAGTAATTGTTTTGGGCTAGGGCGCACGGTGTAATCTTGTGCGATATGTTCCCATTTAACAATACCTTGTTGATCTAGTAGAAAATAAGCCGGTACTGCAATTTTGTAATGTGGTTGTTTAGACCAACTTTCCAGTTCGAGATCATATAATATTTTTGCCGTTAATACTTCAAGTTCGTTGAATTGTAACGTAACATTAAATGCTTCATGAGCAATAAGTAGTGAATCACTAATCAGCGGAAAGGGTATGCGATAAGTATTTTTCAGTAGCGTTTCACCATCAACATCATCGGCACTAATTAAAATCAGTTGTATATTTTCTTTTTTAAACAAAGGATAAAATTCAGTCAGTTGTTTGACATGATAATTACAATAAGGGCACCAGCCACCTCGATAAAAAATAATAAAGTTAATTTGATTTTGCAGCAAGTTATAAAGTGTCGTTGCTTGTCCGTCGTAAGTTGTTACCATGAAATCACTGAGTTGGCTACCGATGTCGATACCTAAATTATCTTCTCGTGTACCTAATTGCGTTACCAATGTTTCCCGAACTTCCTTTAATTGTTTAGGCAACGCCACTGTGTCGTTATGCGTAGTTAGTCGAAATAATATAAAACTGATTATTGTAAAAAATAGAGCAATACTAAAGATTTTTTTCATAATAGCCGCGAATAAGTAGTTAATGTAACATAAGTATAGCTATGATTTTCAGAATAAGGCTATAAGTTATTTTGAACAGATTAATCAAGCTAAATAACTTTATGAATTTATATCAATTTCCTTTTACGAAGGTCTAAGAATTCAACATTGCGTTTGTAGGTAATTATGCTTTATTTTGATACTTTATTACGAATGAGTTTAATTAGTTTGTTACTTTCGGAAGTGGCTTGTACCCTGTTATCTAGCACACCGCAAAGAAGCTATCAAGTCGCACCGCAAATTCATATCGTGCAAAGAGGAGATACATTATCTAAAATTTCTCAGCGTTATCAATCTGATATGTATTTAATTGCACGATTAAACGGGTTAAAACCGCCCTATCTGATTTATCCCGGACAACGGTTACAATTAAACCAAACAATATCTATTGTGACAAATATTCCTATATTACCCATGGGGCAACGTTCAATACAATTGCCTAAACCCAGTCCTCAAATCCAATTTCCTGTTGCACGTCTACCTGTTACTTCTGTTAAAAAACAAATACCTAATGATATTAATATCACTAAACCTACTCCCATTAAATTGCCACCTATAACTCAACAACAACGTTGCTCGCCTCCTATTGATTGGCAATGGCCCGCAATCGGTTCTACCATTGAGCAAACTACAATGAGTGGTAAACGAGGTTTAGAAATTTTTGGTTATATAGGACAACCGATTAAAGCCAGTGCCGCTGGTCAGGTAATTTATAGCGATAATGGAGTTAATGGCTATCGCAACTTGATTATTATCCAGCATAATGCAGCATATCTTAGCGCATACGCCAATAACCGCATTCTCTTGGTCAAAGAAGGTAATTATGTGACTGCTGGACAAATCATTGCAGAAATGGGAACTAATACCGATCGTCAAGCTAGTTTGCACTTTGAGATAAGGTGTTATACCAAAACACTTGATCCACTACCCTATTTGCCCAAATAATCCGGTTAAAGTTTAAATTTTACATAGAGGTCGATATGGACGACGAAGACACCACCGTATTAGACGACGATGTAGCAGTCCTTGAAGCCGAAGAAGACAGTACTGAGCTGGGTGCTGATGTGCTTTTTCTTCAAGCAACTGAACACTTTTTAGAAGTGGACACAACTGAAAAGGACGCGACTCGCCTGTATCTAAACGAGATAGGCTTTTCTGATCTCCTCACACCTGAACAAGAAGTCAAATATGCACGACTGACTCAACAGGGTGATGAAGCTGCCCGCAAACGTATGATTGAATCCAATTTACGTTTAGTGGTTAAAATTGCTCGACGTTATATTAATCGCGGTTTGCCTTTACTCGATTTAATTGAAGAAGGTAATTTGGGTTTAATTCGAGCAGTAGAAAAATTTGATCCTGAAAGAGGATTTCGCTTCTCAACTTACGCTACATGGTGGATTAAACAAACCATTGATCGTGCGTTGATGAATCAAACACGCACTATTCGCTTACCCATTCATATTGTTAAAGAAATTAATACTTGCTTGAGAACCGCACGGTTATTGTCTCAGACTTTAGATCATGAACCCAATGCGGAAGACATTGCAAAAATGTTAGATAAATCAACAGATGATGTTAAGAAAATGTTTGGTTTAAATGAACATATTGCCTCAATGGACGCGCCTTATGTGGGTGATTCAGAAAAATCTTTATTTGATACCGTTGCAGATGAAAACAATCTTGATCCAGTCATTCTCCTACAAGATTTTGATTTATGCAGACATGTAGAGTTATGGTTATCCCAATTGAATGATAAACAAAGAATTGTTGTAGAAAGACGGTTTGGTTTAGATGGAGAAGAATCAGCAACGTTGGAACAAGTGGGTGCTGAAATGGGTATTACGCGTGAACGAGTACGGCAAATTCAAATGGAAGCTTTGAAACGTTTGCGAGAAATTTTAGAACAAGATGGGATTTCAATAGAAGCACTATTTAGTCTGTAATTAACTCAGGTTCCCAAGTATTATTTGGGAACCACTGCAATATCTTGGTAGACCGATTGCTTGAAAATTAATCTTTAGTCAGAATCACCTTCTTCATCTTCTTCTGCATCACTTTCTCCCATAGGCATTTTAAGCATTTCTTTCATTGCATCATAGCCCGCTTGCAATTCACTTGCTTGTTTTTCATCAACAGAAGCTTTTTTCAGGGTAAGATAAGCATCCAACGCAGGCATACCATCTGCTGGATTTTCCGCATTTTTAACCGCCTCAGCCGCTGCTTTTAACTTCGCGTCACTTCCCACTGAATCATTTTCTATTGCTTTCATCATCGGCGCAATAGCCTTCATCATGGTTAAATTCTTTTCCGCTTCTGCAATAGTATCCGCTGGCGTACCCTGCTCTTTCATCTGGTCAATCATTTGACGCATCTGCACTAAATCTTTATCAATTTGTTCAGCTTCGCTACTTGCAGTCACGACGTTGACTGAAGTGAGAGCCAATGTTAGAGCAAATGCAAGAGACAATTTTTTCATGCTGGAAAACATCTGTTTACCCCATTTTTCGGTGTATTTGAGTGAAATTAAGTAAGAAAATGATTTTAAACTGTCTATAATTTAAAGTCCAATGAAATTTTTGCTACACTTTCATTAAAAATAATATTAGATTATCTATTTGTTTTTGGAAATATTTTTTTACTTATCATCATTTTCATGTAATATTTTTGTCATATACACTTGCATAGTTGCTTTAAACTCGCTATTTTATTGCGGTGCAACATTTATGATAACGTTAAATGATTATTTATAGTCAGAGGTAAATTTTCGTGAAGACATACAAACGACCGCGCTCACCTCATTTACAAATTTATAGAATGCCGCTGGCAGCAGGGTTAATGTCAATTACTCATCGGGCGACTGGGGTTTTTCTTTTTCTCGGCACACTCGTATTAGCCTATTGGTTAATGATGTTAGCGCAAGGCGCAGAAGCCTATGAACAAACAATACTGTGGTCTGGGCTTAAATCTTTCATAGGATTATTAGTCTTATTTGGATTGACGATATCATTGTTTTATCACCTGTTTAATGGCATTCGTCATTTGTTTTGGGATGCTGGTTTAGGTTTTAGCCTTAAATCGTCCAAAATTTCAGCTTATCTTGTATTATTCGCCACTTTTTTCTGTGCTATATGCATTTGGGCTTTATTTGCATGAAAGGAGATTGATGATGCCTTCCCCCCTAGCGAAAATACGCAGTTTGGGTTCGGCCAGAAATGGAACTAAAGTTTTTATTGCGCAACGACTGACAGGTATTGCCTTAGTACCCTTGTTAATTTGGCTTATTCTCTCTATCACATCACTACTATATTATACAGATTTTGGTTACTTGTCAGTAAGCAATTGGGTTCGTACTCCGCACGTTACAGTATTTCTCATTTTAACTATGAGCATTTTATTCTATCACTCCTTTATTGGATTACGAGAAATTTTAGAAGATTATGTGCCTAATCATACAATTAAAATAATATCTATCATTTTGGTAGAATTTTTCATTATTACCATGACAGTGGCATCCATATTCGCTATTTTGCGCGTTGCCTTAGGAGATCAGTAATGTCTAACTACCAAATCATTGATCATTGCTATGATGTTATTGTTGTCGGAGCCGGTGGAGCCGGTCTACGTGCCACTTTCGGTATGGCAGAAAAAGGACTAACTACCGCTTGCATTACCAAAGTCTTTCCCACACGCAGCCATACAGTTGCAGCGCAAGGCGGTATCAGTGCAGCATTAGGCAATATGGGGGCTGACAGTTGGCAATGGCATATGTACGATACCGTAAAAGGTTCAGATTGGTTAGGCGATCAAGATGCCATTGAATATATGTGTCGAGAAGCCGCACCGGCTATTATTGAATTAGAGCATTATGGCGTACCATTTTCTCGTACTGAAGATGGTAGAATTTACCAACGCCCCTTTGGTGGCATGACCACTAATTTTGGTGAAGGTATTGCGCAACGTACTTGTGCTGCGGCAGATCGCACCGGTCATGCGATTTTACACACCTTATATCAACAAAGTTTAAAGCACAAAGCCGAATTTTTTATTGAATATTTCGCGCTCGATTTGATCATGGACGAAGAAGGCATTTGTCGCGGCGTGATTGCGTTAAACATGGCAGAAGGTACTATCCATCGTTTTCGCGCCCAAATGACCATTTTAGCTACTGGCGGTTATGGTAAAGCCTATTTTTCAGCGACTTCAGCCCACACCTGTACCGGTGACGGCAATGCCATGGTATTACGCGCCGGCTTACCTTTACAAGACCTTGAATTTGTTCAATTTCACCCAACTGGCATTTATGGATCAGGATGCCTAATTACCGAAGGTGCGCGCGGAGAAGGTGGCTTTTTAACCAACTCATCTGGCGAACGCTTTATGGAACGTTATGCACCGAGTGCTAAAGACTTAGCTTCACGTGATGTTGTCAGTCGAGCAATGACCATTGAAATCCGAGACGGACGCGGCGTGGGAGAACATGCCGATCACATCTATTTACATTTAGAACATCTGGGTGCTGAAGTGATTGAAGAAAGACTGCCGGGTATTACTGAATCTGCTAAAATTTTTGCCAATGTTGACGTCACCAAACAACCAATTCCAGTTTTACCGACCGTTCACTACAATATGGGTGGTATTCCGACTAATTATCATGGCGAAGTAATCAAACTTAATCCAGAAGATAATACAGAAACTATTGTGCCCGGTCTCATGGCAATTGGAGAATGTGCTTGTGTTTCAGTGCATGGCGCAAATCGTTTAGGTTCTAATTCGCTACTTGATATCATCGTTTTTGGACGCGCTGCTGCAAAACGGTGTGTCAAGCTAATTAAGCACGGTATCACCCAAAAACCCTTACCTAAAGAAGCGGGTGATGTCGCAATTGCACGTTTAGATAAATTGAGATACGCCAAAGGAAACATCGGAACTGCACAAATTCGCTTACAAATGCAACGTACTATGCAAGCTCATGCCGCAGTGTTTAGAAGTGGTGAAAGTTTAACCGAAGGGGCAAAAAAAATCGCTCAAGTCTTTAATTCTTTTAGCGATGTTAAAGTAACAGATTATTCGCTCATTTGGAATACAGATTTGCTTGAAACCTTAGAATTGGATAATTTGCTAGGACAAGCCGTTGTCACCATGAACTCCGCTTTACACCGTACAGAAAGTCGCGGTGGTCATGCACGTGAAGACTATCCCAAACGCGATGATGAAAATTGGTTAAAGCATACTTTGGCTTGGTTAGATGACAAGGGACAAGTCACGTTTAACTACCGTCCGGTACATATGTATACTTTGACTGATGAAATTCAAGTCATTCCTCCTAAACCCAGAGTTTACTAAGCGAGAGATAATAACATGGCAGAATTTACACTTCCCCCTCATTCTGTGGTCAAAAAAGGTAAGCAAGTCAATAAAGTAGAGGGTAAAAATGTCAAACAATTCAAAATCTATCGATGGGACCCTGAAACTGGTGCCAATCCGCGTATTGATATTTATGAAATTGACTTAGATAAGTGCGGACCCATGGTTTTAGACGCGCTGATTAAAATTAAAAACGAAATCGATCCCACATTAACGTTTAGACGATCTTGTCGTGAAGGCGTATGTGGTTCTTGTGCAATGAATATTGACGGCACCAATACGCTAGCCTGTACCAAAACAATAGCAGAAATTAAAGGTGCGGTAAAAGTTTATCCCTTACCTCATATGGATGTCATTAAAGACTTAATTCCTGATTTAACTCATTTTTATGAACAGTATGCTTCGATTAAACCGTGGTTAGTAACTGATACGACACAACCGCCTGATCGTGAAATGTTGCAATCAAAAAAAGACCGTAGCAAACTTGATGGCTTATATGAATGTATTTTATGCGCTTGTTGTTCTACCAGTTGTCCCAGTTATTGGTGGAATAGCGAACGTTATCTGGGTCCCTCGGTTTTATTACAAGCTTATCGTTGGATTGTAGATAGTCGTGATGAAAATACGGGCGAACGTCTGGATCAATTGGAAGATTCATTCCGTCTCTATCGTTGCCACACGATCATGAATTGCACCAATACTTGTCCAAAACATTTAAATCCAGCAAAAAATATTTCAGAAATCAAAAAATTGTTGATTGAAAGGCAATGAAATAACACGGGTTAATGAGAAACAACTCTCTCATTTCAAAATAAAAATCCCCTCCTAAATTCAGTGAGGGGAATTTTGTGCTAAGCAACAAATTAATTCGTTAATTTAAGCTAAGCAAGTTTTTGCTTTTTCAGCCAAAGACACAAAAGCATCTCTATTGTAAACTGCTAATTCTGCTAACATTTTACGATCAACCTCCACGCCCGCTTTATGCAAACCGTCCATCATCCGGCTATATGACAAACCACATTCACGTGCCGCTGCATTAATACGTACAATCCATAATGCACGAAATTGACGCTTTCTTTGACGACGATCACGATACGCATATTGACCGGCTTTAGTCACAGCTTGTTTTGCAACACGCAGAACACTACTACGAAAACCGCGATAACCTTTTGCTTCGTTTAATATTTTTTTATGTCTAGCACGGGCTGTGACACCTCTTTTAACTCTAGGCATTCTAAAAACTCCTTATGAATAGGGTAATAGTCGTTTAATCATTGGTACGTCAACAGCATGTATCATAATGGCTTTACGTAAATGCCGTTTCCGCTTTGTCGTTTTTTTCGTCAAAATATGACTACGATGACTTTGACCCCGTTTAAAACCACCCGACGCTGTAGCTCTAAAACGTTTCACAGCACTACGCTTACTTTTAATTTTTGGCATTATTAAACTCCAAACCGTTTAATTTATTGATATTTATATTTTTAAGGTATTAATTAATGTACTTTAAAACTTTACAGCACACTATTTACTCAATCGCACTCCCCAAATAAAAGAAGAAGAGAAACCAAACTGTCAGTTCAGTTCTCTTCATTCCTAATATCAAATTTGTTTAATGGCTATTTTTTAGGTGCGATCACCATAACCATTTGTCTTCCTTCCATTTTTGGAAATTGTTCTACAGTTCCATATTCATTTAGCTCAGCTTCAATGCGTTTAAGCAATACCCTACCAATTTCTTGATGCGCCAACTCACGTCCACGAAAACGTAACGTCACTTTGGCTTTATCGCCTTCTTCTAAGAAGCGCACTAAATTGCGTAATTTAACCTGATAATCGCCTTCATCCGTGCCTGGGCGAAACTTAACTTCTTTAACTTGCACTTGTTTTTGCTTTTTCTTAGCAGCATGACGCTTTTTATTTTGCTCAAACAAGAACTTACCATAGTCCATAATACGACAGACGGGTGGTTTTGCAGTGGGTGCAACTTCCACTAAGTCTAAGTCAGCTTCCAATGCTTTTTGTTGTGCATCACGCACACTGACTACACCCAATTGTTCACCCTCAGCACCTATTAATCGCACCTGCAATCCAATAATTTCTTCATTTAGGCGCGTGCGTTTTTCAGCAACGATATAAATTACCTCCGAAATAAATTGATGAAGTAATACTTAAGTATGAGCAGCAATCACTGCATTTAATTTAACTTTAAATTCGTCAAGCGACATCACACCTAAGTCTTCTCCCTTGCGCGTCCGTACAGCAACTTGTTGATTAACCATCTCTCTATCGCCCACAATCAGCAAATAAGGAGTGCGTTGCAAGGTATGCTCACGGATTTTAAGCCCAATTTTCTCATTTCTCAAGTCTGTTGTCACTCTAAAATCTTGTTGTAGTTGAGTAGCAACGGTTTTAGCGTAATCCGCTTGTTTATCTGTAATATTAATCACAACAATTTGTACGGGTGCTAACCAAGTAGGAAATGCACCTGCGTGTTCTTCAATTAAAATACCCACAAAACGTTCTAATGAACCCAATATGGCGCGATGCAGCATGACAGGTGTTTGTTTGGTACCATCGGCTGCAATATAATATGCATCTAATCGACCGGGCATGACAAAGTCTACTTGAATAGTACCACATTGCCAAATTCTTCCGATGCAATCTTTTAATGAAAACTCAATTTTAGGTCCATAAAATGCGCCTTCACCTGGTTGCAATTCCCAGTTTAATTTTTTATTATTTAAAGCAAATTCCAAAGCTTGTTCGGCTTTATCCCAAGTTTCATCACTACCAACCCGTTTCTCAGGACGTGTTGATAATTTGATAATAATGTCTTGAAAACCAAAATCTGCGTAAACTTTAAATAATAGATCAATAAATATAGCGACTTCGCTTTGAATTTGCTCTTCAGTACAGAAAATATGCGCATCATCTTGGACAAAATTACGCACTCGCAGTAGACCGTGTAACGTACCTGAAGGCTCATTACGATGACAAGAACCAAATTCTGCCATCCGCAACGGCAAATCACGATAACTTTTTAGACCATGATTATAAATTTGAATATGACAAGGACAATTCATGGGCTTAACCGCATAATCACGATTCTCTGAAGATGTAGTGAACATCACATCCCCAAACTTGTCCCAATGACCTGATTTTTCCCATAAAGAACGGTCAACTAGTTGAGGTGTATGCACTTCTTGGTAACCGTGATGGCGTAGCAAAGTGCGAATATAGGATTGTACCTGCTGATACAGTGCCCATCCCTTATCATGCCAAAAAACCATACCCGGCGCTTCTTCTTGCTGGTGAAACAAATCTAGTTGTTTAGCCAAACGACGGTGATCACGTTTTTCAGCTTCTTCCAAACGATGCAAATAGGCGTTTAGCTCTTTTTTATTAGTCCAAGCTGTGCCGTAAATACGTTGTAACATCTCATTATTAGAGTTACCACGCCAATAAGCACCTGCAAGTTTCATTAATTTGAATGCTTTTAATTTACCAGTATTTGGTACGTGTGGACCGCGACACAGATCGGTAAAATCGCCTTGCTGATACAATGAAAGATGTTCATCAGTGGGAATCGCTTCAATAATTTGAACTTTATAGGTTTCTCCCAAATCGCGGAAAAATTGCACTGCAGCATCACGCGATAATAAAGTACGTTGAACGGCAATTTCTTGATTAGCTAATTCTTCCATACGCGCTTGAATTTTTTCTAAATCTTCCGGCGTAAAAGAATGTTCGTAAGCGAAATCATAATAAAAGCCATTTTCGACTACAGGACCAATAGTTACCTGCGCACTAGGAAACAGTTGTTTAACTGCCTGTGCCATTAAGTGAGCACAAGAATGTCTAATAATATCAAGACCTTCTTCGTCTTTATCAGTAATAATATTGAGTTGCGCATCTTGTTCGATTAATGTTGCGGTATCGACCAAGCGATTATCTAACTTACCTGCTAAAGCTGCTTTGGCAAGTCCAGCACCAATACTGGCTGCAACCTCAGCGACCGTAACTGCGCGTTCAAATTGTCGTTGACTACCATCAGGCAAGGTAATAATGGGCATGAAAAAATTCAACAAATCATAAAAAAAGCACTAAAACAGTGCTTGAAGATAAACTGATTGGTAGGCGCGAGTGGGATCGAACCACCGACCACCACCATGTCAAGGTGGTGCTCTACCACTGAGCTACGCGCCTGTTTGTGAGCTGCATATGGTACATGAGTCTGAAAAAAAAAACAATAGTTACAAACAGGTCACAGCAATTCTCAATTTAATCGTGTACAATAATAATATTATTATAACTAATTGAAGATAAAAGTTATTAAGTAAATTCAAAGTATTTTTCTAAAAAATGCAACAGTACATATTACTTTTTACTTGACTTTGTTCAAAAAATCCTTACTGATAAATTAATCTCGATAAAAAGGATAAATAGTAATGAATATGGAAAAATTGACGATCAAATTTCAACAAGTATTGGAACAAGCGCAAAGTCTTGCTGTTGGACGGGATCACCGTTTTATAGAACCGGTTCATGTGTTGCTTGCTATGCTCGATCATAGTGATACCAGCATTATTAAACTACTTGAGCGTGTTGGCGTTAAAGTTAATCAAATTCGCATCAGTTTACAACAATTACTTCAACAATTGCCACAAGTCACAGCTCATCAGGGTGAAGTGCATATTTCTAATGATTTAAATCGCTTACTGAATATTGCCGATAAACTCGCTCAACAACGTAAAGATAGCTATATTTCCAGTGAATTATTTCTGTTAGCAGCCCTCCAAGATAAAGGACAAATTGGAACGATATTACGTCAAATGGATATTGGAAGTACATTGCTGGAACAAGCGATTGAATTGTTGCGTGGCGGTAAACAGGTGAATGATCCGTATGCTGAAGAACAACGTCAAGCACTTGAAAAATATACAATTGATTTAACTGAGCGAGCAGAACAAGGCAAATTAGACCCTGTTATTGGGCGTGATGATGAAATTCGTCGTGTGATTCAAGTTTTACAACGTCGTACCAAAAATAATCCGGTATTAATTGGTGAGGCAGGTGTGGGTAAAAGTGCGATTATTGAAGGACTTGCACAACGTATTATTAATGGAGAAGTGCCTGAAGGTTTGAAAAATAAGCGCGTTTTATCTTTGGATATGGGTTCACTGATTGCGGGTGCTAAATATCGTGGTGAATTTGAAGAACGTTTAAAAGCGGTGTTACATGATTTAGCGCAGCAAGAAGGTCAAGTGATTATTTTTATTGATGAATTGCATACTATGGTAGGTGCAGGTAAAGCAGAGGGCGCAATGGATGCGGGTAATATGTTAAAACCCGCATTGGCGCGTGGTGAATTGCATTGCGTAGGCGCGACGACTTTAGATGAATATCGTAAATACATTGAAAAAGATGCGGCTTTAGAACGACGTTTCCAAAAAGTATTGGTTAATCAACCGACTGTAGAGGATACCATTGCCATTTTGCGTGGCTTAAAAGAACGTTATGAAGTGCATCATGGCGTGGAAATCACAGATCCTGCAATTGTGGCAGCGGCAACTTTGTCGCAACGTTATATCACCGATCGACAATTGCCGGATAAAGCTATTGATTTAATTGATGAAGCAGCAAGTCATATCCGAATGGAAATTGATTCTAAGCCGGAACGTATGGATAAGTTAGATCGTCGTTTGATTCAACTCAAAATTGAACAAGAGGCATTGAAAAAAGAAACTGATGACAGTTCTAAGCAACGTTTGACTAAGGTGCGTGAAGAAATTACCTATTTAGAACAAGAATATGCGCAGCTTAATGCTATTTGGCAAACTGAAAAAGATAGTGTGCAAAATACTAATCAAATCAAAGAAGAATTGGAACAAGCGCGCTTAGCCTTAGAAACTGCGCATCGATCGGGCGATTTAACTCGTATGTCAGAATTACAATATGGACGGATTCCAGCATTAGAAAAGCAATTAATCACTGCTTCTCAGGCGGAAAAGCTTGACATGCAATTGTTACGTAGCAAGGTCACTGATGAGGAAATCGCTGAAATTGTATCCAAATGGACCGGGATTCCGGTGACGAAAATGTTAGAAGGTGAACGAGATAAATTATTGCGCATGGAAGAAGCTTTGCATCAACGGGTTGTAGGTCAAACGGAAGCATTACAAACTGTTGCCAATGCCATTCGTCGATCACGCGCAGGTTTAGCCGATCCCAATCGCCCTAATGGTTCATTCTTGTTTTTGGGACCAACTGGTGTGGGTAAAACAGAATTGTGTAAAGCCTTAGCTCATTTCTTATTTGATAGCGATGAAGCGATGGTGCGTATTGATATGTCTGAATTTATGGAAAAATATTCGGTTTCACGCTTAATTGGTGCGCCACCAGGCTATGTAGGTTATGAAGAAGGTGGCTATTTAACTGAAGCCGTGCGACGTAAACCTTATTCGGTGATTTTGTTAGATGAAGTGGAAAAAGCCCATCCTGATGTATTTAATGTACTTTTACAAGTTTTGGATGATGGACGTTTAACTGATGGACAAGGACGCACTGTTGATTTTCGTAATACAGTAATAGTGATGACTTCCAATTTAGGTTCACAATTGATTCAAGAAATGGCAGGTGAAGAAAATTATATTGAGATGAAAGAAGCCGTGATGGGTATTGTGGGACAACATTTTCGTCCAGAATTTATTAACCGCATTGACGATATTGTGGTTTTCCATCCATTGGGTCAAACACAAATTCGTGCGATTGCCATTTTGCAAATTGCCTTATTACGTCGTCGATTACAAGGACATCAATTTGATTTAGTAGTTAGTGAAACGGCGATTAATCAATTGGGTACCGCCGGTTTTGATTCAGTTTATGGTGCGCGTCCACTGAAACGGGCTATTCAAACTTATTTGGAAAATCCTTTAGCCCAAGCGATCTTAGCTGGCGAATTTTTACCCAATGATACGATTTACGTTGATTGGCAAGCAGGAAAAATGCAGTTCAGAAAATCGTTGTTGACTAAAGTCGCGTAATAGGTGTAAATAATCGCATCATCGGGGAGTACTCGATTGATGCGTTAAGTTATTTATTGTACAGTACTATTTAATCCCAATCGATCTAATAACTGCTTATCGTGTGTTATTTCTGCATTATTCGTGGTGAGTAGTTTATCACCGTAAAAAATGGAATTGGCACCCGCTAAAAAACATAATGCTTGTAGTGTATCTGCCATTTCACTACGACCAGCGGATAATCTGACATAAGAAGTTGGCATTAAAATACGTGCTACCGCAATACAACGCACTAAATCAAACGAATCAACCGCTTGACTATTTTCCAAAGGTGTGCCGGCAATAGGGATCAGCAAATTAATCGGCACACTTTCAGGATGTTTAGGTAAATTGGCTAAATGGCGTAATAAATCAGCGCGATCTTCCACACTTTCTCCCATGCCAATAATACCTCCACAACATAGCTTAATGTTCGCTTTTTGCACTTCAGCTAATGTATCCAATCGCTCTTGATAACTGTGTGTAGTGACGATATTTTTGTAATAATCACTGGAAGTATCAAGATTATGATTATAATAGTCCAAACCAGCGGCTTTCAATTGTTGTGCTTGCGTAGCGTTCAACATACCTAATGTCATGCAAGTCTCTAATTCTAATTGTTTAATTGCAATAATCACTTCTAATAACTGGGTAAAATCTTTGATTTTAGGACTACGCCAAGCAGCCCCCATACAAAAGCGAGTAGCACCTTTGGCTTTTGCTTGTTTAGCTGCTGCTACAATTGCTTCTGTTGGCATCAAAGGTTCTGATTCTAAAGCGGTTTTAAAATGGGCACTTTGTGAACAATAAGCGCAATCTTCAGAACATTTACCCGTTTTAATGTTTAATAAACTGCTGAGTTGAATTTCGTTAGGATTAAAATAATGTCGGTGTAAAGTTTGCGCTTTAAAAATTAACTCGTTGAAAGGTAAAGTAAATAATTGTAAAATTTCTGTTAATTGCCAATCGTGGCGTATTTCTGTCGATTGATTTTGCATTAGATTATATAATATAAATAAAGGGAGAATTGGTGTTAGTTAAAGCATAATCTCAGCATCAAGGCAAACGCATTAAAATTTCAGACTAAACACAAGATTAGCATGGTGGCAAGTGTATTACTTTTGCGAATTCTGCTGCTTCAAAAAACATATTTAAATGTATGTATTTGATAATTCGCTTTCTG
>DYNN01000046.1 GCA_020721045.1 Thiomargarita sp.
ACAGGCTCAATAGCATTAAGTTAAGGAAATTTTACTTCCCCCTTTACCAAAGGGGGATTGAGGGGGATTTTTTATATTTCAATTACTTAAATCTCTCCCTGCCCCCTTTAAAAAAGGGGGGAAACGCTTAACTTAATGGCATTGGCAAACAGGCTCAATAGCATTAAGTTAAGGAAATTTTACTTCCCCCTTTACCAAAGGGGAATTGAGGGGGATTTTTTATATTTCAATTACTTAAATCCCCCCCTTTAAAAAAGGGGGAAACGCTTAACTTAATGGCATTGGCAAACAGGCTCAATAGCATTAAGTTAAGGAAATTTTACTTCCCCCTTTACCAAAGGGGGATTGAGGGGGATTTTTTATATTTCAATTACTTAAATCTCTCCCTGCCCCCTTAAAAAAAGGGGGAAACGCTTAACTTAATGGCATTGGCAAACAGACTGGGTTATGGTATGCGCCACAACCCAATTTACGCTTATCTACCGTTATTACGACATAACATCACTACAACTAGTTTGTTTAAGCACATCGTTTGACATGACGTCGCCACTGTCACCATCTTTTATATTGATGGTCAGTTTTTTATTTTCTATACTCATATCAGAATTTACATCTTGTTCACGCGCGTCATAATGCAAAATACCAATTAAATCAAACTTTTCTCCTTTTTTAACACCTTTAAAATCATAGTGATAACTCAAATTACTGGGTTTGATATACACATCATATACAGCTTCGACAAAGCGATTATCTAACTTAATGATGCTATTGTGAATAATGGTCATTTCGTCAGTTTGATCTTTTACTTGTCTGGTTTCTTCAAATGCAAAACACAAAATCTCTGTTTTAGAAATAGGTGCTTTTAATATTTCATTACTACTTGATTTATCAACAGAAGCTATTTGTATATTTTCAGAATTACTTTGCTCTGTGGAAACAGCAGCCGGTTTAGTTTCTATCGGTGTTGATTGAATAACAGGTGCCATTGCAGTCATGGTTTCTACTGGTTTAACAACTACTTTTTGTTCATCAGTTGCAACAACCGCCTTAGATAAATCAACTTTATTTGTAGCAACTTCGGTTTGATCTACTTCAGTATCAGTCTCTTCGTCGTCATCTTTACCATCTGCTGCAATTCCGATATCTGACTCGTCATCAGTACTTGCTTCGTCATCATCGCCAGTATCATCAGATTCACTATCGTCACCCGTTTCATCATCATCGCCAGTATCATCAGATTCACTATCGTCACCCGTTTCGTCATCATCGCTAGTATCATCAGATTCACTATCGTCACCCGTTTCGTCATCATCGCCAGTATCATCAGATTCACTATCGTCACCCGTTTCGTCATCATCGCTAGTATCATCAGATTCACTATCGTCATCTGCTTCGTCGTCATCAACATCAGATTCATCTTCAACTTCATCGTCACTAATATCACTAGATTCCTCAACAGTATTATCTTCTGTATCAATTTCATCGTTTTTTAGCTTTATGACGGGCATTTCTTCTTTCTTAACCGGAGCAGTACTTTTATCTGTAGTAGAAGTGTTGAGCATATCAGCTTTTTTAGTATCAATTACTGTATTTTCAACAGGTTTAGTTACGGTTTCATCTTTCTTTATATCAACAGGTATAGCAACCACAGCTTCTTTTGTTTCAACTGCTTGTATCGTCATGCTTGTGCTACTATCTGGCGTATTGGTCACTGCTTTATCTACTTGCTTATCAGTGGCAGATTTAGCGTTATCATCAATTTCAGCATCATCAGTTGTATCACTGTTTTCATCACCAGAAGCCGCATCGTCTGTATTACCGGTATCGTCATCAGTTGCATCTTCATCAGTACTTTCATTATCAAGAATTTCTTCAACGAGTTCAATTTCCACAGTGATAGCTTTGTCAACAATTTCAACAACTTCCTCATGAGCTTCATAACCTTCTTTGGAAACATTAAGCGTATAACTACCAGACGCCAACAAAATACCTTGTGTAAATTTTGGCTTAATATTTATTATTTTAATGATTGCATCTTCAGGTACGACTTTAACTGATAAAGCATACGCTTCTTTCTTCAATTCAACATTTAAAGTCATATCATCATCGACGATTTCCACCGCTTGATTGACAGATTGATAACCCGATTTAGCAATGACTACTGTATATTTACCCGGGTCTAGCAATAAACCTTGTTTAAATTCTACTTTACTATCAAGGAGTTTTATTGAAGCATCTTCAGGTATAACATCTACATATAAGCCGTATTGTTCTTTAAGTGTTTCAATAGTTGAATTATCGGTGTTTACCTGCGATTCTGCCGTTTTATTCGTAGCCATTGAATCAGTCGGTTCTTCAACATCCATTACTTCATCAGTTGTATCGCTTTCTTCTGTATTGACTGCATCATCACTATCATCAGCTTCATTATCTTCAGTGGGTAAATTTTGCAATAGTTCAACATCAATCGTTGCATCTGAATCCGTAATAGTAACCGTAGTATCCCGTGTAGCGTAACCTGATTTAGCAACGCGTATGTCATATTTACCGGGTGCCAATACAACTCCTTGATAAAATTCAGGCGAAATATTCATAATCTTAATATCAGCATCTTGCGGTATGGTATTGACAAAAAGTGCATATTGTGCTGAAAAAATAGGAATATCCTTAGAAGAAACAATGCCTAAAACGACATCAACTGCCACATTCTTGTCGATAATTTCAACTTGCAAGGCGCGTGTTGGATAACCAGCTTTTGATACTTTGAGATCATATTTTCCCGCTGGCAATAGCATACCTTGTTTAAATTTAGGCGTAATATTCAAAATTTTAACTTCAGCACCTTGCGGAATAGTATTAACTCGTAAAGCGTAAGATGTTTCCGTAATTTCAGAACTTACATCCTCTGTTGCATAAGCACTTTGCATTGTCAGCCACAGTGCCAATAGTGAAAATAGCCAATTTTTACAGTTCATTACAAGACTCCGTATTTTAATTCTTTGAAAGATGAGGTTTTAAGATGAAAAGCTGTATTATGCGTCATTCGATTGTGACATATAGTAGCATAATTTAAAAACGGTGGTAGCTCTTATAATTCAAATCAATTAGTTATGAAGAATTTAACTTTAATTTTGTTATAATTACAAAAATAATACCATAATTCTATAAATTTCAAACTAATATAATCATCATTGCGCTATTTCAAAATAATACTTGATCTTATAAATGAGAACTATTATCATTTTGATCATAGAAACTTATGGTAATGTAAATACAGATTAACATCACTTATAACACATTGAACAATTTTTTAGATTTAACTATATCTTATTATAATCAATCATTTACAACAAAATCGGGAATATAGAAGAACATGTTAATGAAAACTGAAAATGGAATTCAAGCCTATCCTCTGGGTTTAGCCACTGATGGCGAATGGGTGCGTATTGTCAACATTACAGGCGGAAAAAATTTGGTCAAGCGACTCACTATTATGGGCATGATTGATGGCATTAATATTCAAATGCTACAACATAGAACCAACTCTGGTGTTGTCATTTTATGCGGTGAAACTCGATTGGCTTTAGGACATGGTATGGCACATAAAATTATGGTAGAACCTGTACAACATTAATTATTTAGTAACCATTACACTTTACTTTATCTAAAATTATAGGTCGATCAATAATGACACATTTAACGATTGGGATTATTGGTAATCCTAATTGTGGTAAAACCACATTATTTAATGCGCTAACTGGTTCTAAACAACACATCGGCAACTGGCCCGGCGTGACGGTTGAACGTAAAATCGGTCATTATCAATATGATAATTGTCAAATTGAAGTTGTTGATTTACCTGGTATTTATTCTATAGATGTCGTCGATGGTAATACTTCCCTAGATGAACGTGTCACACAAGAATATATTCTCTCCAATGAAGCCGATTTGATTGTTAATATCATTGATGCTTCTAATTTAGAACGAAATCTTTATCTTACTACCCAATTGCTAGAAATGGGCGTACCGATGTTAATCGCGCTCAATATGATGGATATTGCTAAACAACGCCAAATTCTCATTGATTTACCTGCACTTTCTCAACAGTTAGGTACAGAACTGATTCCGCTAGTTGCCTCTCACAGCGAAGGTATTACTAATTTAAAGCAAGCCATTGAAGAAGCTGCTAAATTAAAACATATCCCTTCATTACGTGTTGAATATCACGCGACTATTGAAAAAGCACTGTCAGATTTACACAAACAACTGATTACCAAGTTAGACGACAGCAAAAAACCACATGCTCGTTGGATTTGTTTAAAATTATTAGAAAATGACAAAACAATTCAACCGTTTATTCAAAATACAGAAACAATAACACTTGCCCGTCAATACCAGCAAAATATTGAAGAAAATTTGGAAGAAGATGTTGACATTCTTATTGCCGACAACCGTTATGCGTTAATTGCGACTATCACCGAAAAAACTGTTAAAAAACAAGGTAAAATCAGTCGCACGCTGTCAGATAAAATTGATCGAATAGTTCTTAATCGTTTTCTGGGAATGCCTATTTTCTTATTTGTCATGTACTTAATGTTTTTATTTACCATCAATATGGGCGGGGCTTTTATCGACTTTTTTGACTTATTAGCGGGTGCGCTATTAGTAGACGGTTTAAATGAAGGATTGACTTATTTGAACGCACCGTTATGGTTAATCACCTTATTTTCAGAAGGTATGGGTGGTGGCATACAAGTAGTGGCGACTTTTATTCCAATTATCGGATTTTTATACCTATTTCTCTCATTTTTAGAAGACTCAGGCTATATGGCACGTGCAGCTTTTGTCATGGATCGCTTCATGTATTTCATTGGATTACCAGGTAAATCTTTTGTGCCTTTAGTTGTTGGATTTGGCTGCAACGTGCCGGGTATTATGGCAAGCCGGACTTTAGAAAACCCAAAAGATCGACTATTAACTATTTTAATGACCCCTTTCATGTCTTGCGGTGCGCGATTGCCAGTGTACGCATTATTCGCCGCTGCATTTTTTCCAGTCGGTGGGCAAAACGTTGTTTTTGGATTATATCTTATCGGTATTGCGCTCGCAATCTTCACCGGTTTTATCATGCGACATACCTTATTACCGGGTGAGAGTACACATTTTATGATGGAATTGCCCTCCTATCATTTGCCGACTCTGAGAAATATAGGATTACGTACTTGGGAACGATTAAATAGTTTTATTTTTCAAGCGGGTAAAATAATTGTCCCCATGGTGATCGTACTCAGTTTTCTCAATTCTTGGGGTACTGATGGCAGTTATGGCAATGAAAATACAGATCAATCCATGCTCAGCGAAATCGGACGCACTTTCACCCCAATTCTCGCTCCCATCGGCATTAAGGAAGACAATTGGCCCGCAACAGTCGGTGTTTTTTCCGGAATTTTAGCCAAAGAAGCCGTTGTTGGCACCTTAGATTCCATCTATAGCCAGTTAGGTGAAGCGCATAACAACGATACGACAGAAGAAATACCATTTGAATTATGGGCTAGTATTCAGCAGGCATTTGCTACCATTCCCGTTAATTTAATGCAACTCACTAACTCATTATTTGATCCATTAGGCTTAAATATCGGTGACATCAGCAATCTTGACGCGGCAGCAACTGAACAATCAGTACACAGTAATACATTTGGTGAAATGGTCAAACAATATGACGGACAAGCGGGTGCATTTGCTTACTTGTTGTTTATACTGCTTTATTTTCCCTGTGCTGCTGCTATTGCCACAATTTACAAAGAATCTTCCTTACGCTGGACTATTTTTGTTGCGACGTGGACAACTGGCATGGCTTATTTAATCGCAACTGTATTTTATCAATTAGCTACATTTTCACGCCATCCTTTCATCTCTACAGTATGGATAACAAGTTTTACTGTTTGCTTTATCTTTACAATCATTGGATTGCGTTGGTACGGACAACATACTAAAAAACACGCCGTTATTTAGTTTGTTAACTTTACGTCACAATAATTTACCGCTGTAAATAGGGAAAATAAAGACTGGCACGATAGGTATTTGATTGTTTTTGTACGCTTAATTTAGCTTGATTGTGTCCGTAATAAACTTGTAAACGTTGGTGAATATTTTGTTGCGCAATTTGATTACCCAATGATGGCACGCTTACCTTTTCGGGAACAGGATTTTCCACTTCAATTTTAATATTTTCACCATCGAACAAGCCGGTAATTTCAACTAATCCACCTTCTGGCAAAGGTTGAATGCCGTGATAGATTGCGTTTTCAATCAACGGTTGCAAACTTAGGCGTGGCAGTAAAGCATCTTTAGGCACATTATCTACATTCCATTTGATTTGTAATCGTTCTTCAAGTCGTAAAGTTTCAATTCGCAAATATTGTTCACATAAAGTTATTTCATCTGCTAGCGTCACGGCTTCTCTAACATCTGCTAAACTGGCGCGAAATAATTCTGCAAAATCTTCAATCGCTTCTTCGGCTTTTTCCGGATCGAGTCGAATTAAGCTGGCAATACTATTCATGCTGTTAAATAAAAAATGGGGACGAATACGCGCTTGCAATGCTTGTACACGCGCATGTACATGGGCAACGGTTTCTTTTTTCCAATGATATTGAATGTAAAAATAATGCAGCATGATGGCAGTGATAATCGCGCCAACACTGACATTACGCAATAAAAATAGTTGATGTTGAGCGGCTTGATGACGTAATTCAGTGCTAACTAAGAAAAATGAGGCAAGTTCACTTAAAATTAAAATTAACATCATTAAACTAATATAAAAGGTGACTAACGTGCTGTTTTTCCAAATTTTAAGGTAATAAACATAAGCTAAAATACCGCCGCCAGCTACTAAGCCTATGGCTAAATTTTTTAACAAAAAGGGGTAGTGCGTTTTGCTGAAAGATAAATGCACAAAGTTGTTTAATTCTTGTAAATGCCAAACTAGTTCGCTGCTAAAAATAATAACCATTAAAATCAATAAATAACTTAAAACAGCCGCTAATAAATTGTTACTGAATTGACGTAGCCATTGTCTGATGATACACAACAGAATAATGCTGATTAAACTAATCCATTGAATAAACAGTGAATTTTTGGTTAAATCATTGAATAAGTGAGAACTAAGATAGTACCAATCGTGGTTTTCCTGACTTAAGGGAATGAGTGTTAAAACAAATGCAATGAGTTCTGCTAGTAAAATTACGAAGAAAATCATGCGCAAATGACAAAAATTGGGTAAAAATAGACCGTCGTCGGTTTCTGAGGAAAATTTTATAATATTCATCATGTTAACTGTAATCCAATAATAATGTCCATCACGTTGGTGCCTGTGGTTCCGGTGTAAATTAAATCGCCACTGGCAGCAAGATAGCGACCAGCATCTGCACGGGCTAAAGATTGAGTGGCATCAAATCCTTGCGCGCGTCCTCGTAAAACAGTATGACCGTCAACTAAAGCGCCTGCCACATGGCTTATACCATCATTGCCATCAGTGCCCGCCGCGAGTAGATAGATGTCTTGATATAAATCTAATTCAATGGCTGCAGCAAGTGCTAGGCTTTGACAACGTCCGCCTTCACCTGGTTCTAACGGCAATTGTACTGTCGTTTCACTTGACCAAATGTAAACACCGGGGCGAGCGCGAATCACGTAATTAGCCAATTGTTTACCTGCAATCAGTGCGTCACCAAGTACTAATTTATCTTTACATTCAACATAATAGCCTAATCTTTTAGCTGTGGTACAAGCCGCTTGTCGTGCCCGTTTGGGATTGGCAATAATGTGATGCGTAATTTTATGAAAAGCAGGCATTTTTGACAGTGGACACGCGTGTGTCAGTAATCGTTGTAACCAAGGGGGAAGATTAGGCGGCAATGTCATAGATTGATGAGGTACTAATAAACCTGAACCAATACTGTGTAAATCGTCACCTGGCACATCGGAAATGAGCAGATTTAACACTGGATGACCTTGTAAATAATAAGCTAATCGCCCTCCTTTAATCGCTGACAAACTTTTGCGAATTTGGTTCATGGCATGAATATCTAAACCAGACGCTAATAACCATCGATTAACTTCTTGCAAATCATCTAAAGTGACATGTGGCGTTAAAACTTCAACTAATGCAGAAGCGCCGCCTGAGGTTAAAAATAGAATAGGGTAGTGACGGGGTAATTGACGAATAAATTTCAGTAAAGTCTGTCCGGCTTTTAAACTGGTATGATTAGGAACTGGATGTGCGCTTTCTATGCAAGTAATCGGCGTATCAGGCAGAATATCACGATTTAAATGACCTTGTTTAGTGATTAATAAAGCATGAGAAATTTGTTTGCCCAAAATATCAAAAGCACCGGAAAGCATTTCTGTCGCTGCCTTACCAATAGCAATAGCAGCGAGCGGCATATGATAAGGGTGTTGATGTAGATAATAAGCAACTTGTTCGCGCCCATACACGGCTTGCAACGCTGCTTGATACATGGCTAACAATTGCTCACGGGGCAACATAATTTTAGCGGAAATTAATCAATTGAATAATCGCCACATGTCGTTAAATAGGGCTAAACTAATGAGACTGAATAACAGAGCTAAGCCAATTTTTTGTAATACTAATTGCGTGGTTTCTGTCAACGGGCTGCCTTTGATACCTTCAATCACGTACATGGCTAAATGTCCACCATCTAACATTGGTATTGGTAATAAATTTAACACACCTAAACTGATGCTAATTAAACTCAGAAAAAGTAAGAATACAACTATCCCACGTTCCGCTGATTTACCCGCAAATTCAGCAATGGTAACTGGACCACCAATGTGTTTGGGTGAAATTTGCAAAGTTAACATTTGTCCCATCATACGCACAGTTAATACGGTGGTATCCCAAGTTTTTTCAATCCCCTTTAAAAACGCCGTTCCTACGCCATAACTTTCGATAGATAAATATTTAGCTGGAATTGGATAGTCGAGTGCTGCATAAACACCCATGCGCCCCTCGCCTTCAATTTCATTGGGAGTAATAGTTAGATGTAAAATCTGTTGATCGCGTTTAATTTCAGTTTTAATTGCTTGATTAGGATGGTGTTTCACATAATCTACCCAACTATGCCAATTATCAATCACATAACCATCAACCGCAACGACCTCATCACCGATTTGCAAACCATCACGTTGTGCTGCACCATCAGGGGCTAATTCGCCAACAATTGCCGGTAATTGAGGACGAAAGGGGATAATACCTAATTTTTTCAACAAATGACCATCTGCCACATCATCTAAAGAAATATCAGTGACATCCAGCGTGATTTGACTATGACGTAATTCTTGATCTTGCAAAGTATAAGTGACGGTTTTTCCTTCCATAATTCGATTTAATGTGAATTCCATCACCCCATCCCAACGATGTACCGGATACTCACCAACCGCGATAATTTCTTGACCAACGGTTAATCCAACTTGTGCTGCTTTACTATTTTCAATGACTTCACCAATAACTGGTTTTAAGCCGCTTAATCCAACGAGATAAATGACTGTATAAGCAACGATTGCAAATAGAAAATTAAAAAAGGGACCTGCAAAAACAACAGCGGCACGTACGGGTAATGATTGACGATTAAAGGCACGGTGTGCTTCTTCAACTGCAACTTCACCTTCCGTTTCATCAAGCATTTTAACATAACCACCTAATGGAATCGGGGCTATACATAGCTCAGTCTGATCTTGTCCATAGCGTTTGCTCCACAAAGGCTTGCCAAAACCGACAGAAAAACGTAATACTTTAATGCCCAAAATTTTAGCAATCAAGTAGTGACCAAATTCATGCACAGTCACTAGGATACTAATAGCAAAAATAAAAGCAATAATCGTGAATAAAATTTCCATAATGACCTGTTTATTATAAATAAAACTAGAATGAGAGGTAGTATTTTACAATTTTCCACTAATATATTCAGTGGTATAACGATATATTTCAATATTTTCAGACCAATATGTGGTCGATAAACCTGCTTTTTGTTTCAATTGTCGCAAAAAATCGTTTGGATTAGATAAAGTTTCCCACACCGATGGCAAAAAAGTGCCTTGCGCATGACCCACCTTAAGAATCAAACCATCCACATGCGGACGCAATTGTTGAATTAACATTTTTTCCGAATCAAACTGCATTAATTGCGGTGGACTGAGAATAGAGATATGTATGTCTAATTCAGATAATTCAAGTGGTTGCACTGGCGAAAAACGTCTATCAGCAAAAGCAGTTTGGTAGGCATTATGCGCTACATCATTGATTAAAGGACGACAAGCTTGTAAAATACCAATACAACCCCGTAATTTATCAGCTTTCATCAAAGTCACAAAAGTAGCCCGTAATTCGCGCAATTCTGGTGGATAATCAGCTGGATTCACTAACAACGGTTTTTTCGTCTCAATACCTTGTTTAATCGAATGAGCCGCAACTTTTAATAAATGTGTTTGTAAAATTTTGGATAACGGTTGACTATTCATTTGTTATTATTGAAGATTCAAGTAACGATTCTTTAAAATAAAATTGGTTGTCTTTCAAATAATCTTTTACCCACTTAGCATATTCTAAACTGGATTTGCCATCACGTAAAAAAATAATAAAAGTTTTATCTTTGTTTTGGTGTGGAATATTTTCATCAAAAAAATCTTTCAACTGTGTTTTATTTTGTTGATAAATTGTAATATTTCGTTCTTGACCTGAGCGAGTAATTAATATAATTTTATTGCCTTCACCTGTATTTTTTGGATCAATTGGTTTAATCGTAATGATATAAGTATTGATAATTTCATTGACAAATTCGGCTTTCAACGCTGTCGTAATCGTTGGTAATTCTTGATTTTCCTGCAATCGCTGTACTAAAGTAGAATAATCTTTAACTTGCTGTTTTATTTGATCTAATTCGCTGTAAAGTGTTTTTTGTTGCCTCATTAATTGGGTATTTTCGGCAGTTTTAGCACGTAAAGTCTGTTGCAATCCAGTTAACTGTAAATTTATTTGTTGAACTTCTTTTGTCTTACTTTCCTCACTTTCTAATAATTTTTCTTTTATTTGTGCTAATTGACTGTTAGATTTCTGTTTAATTTCCTCAAGTTGATTTTCTAATAAAGTAATCTTTTCTTCTTTTTCGCCTAAAGCCTGCTTGACACCGGTCCATTTTTCGGCTTGTTGTTGTAACAATTCGCTAAATTCGGCTTGCTTTTTGATTAATTGAATATTTTCCAACGATAAATCGGCGTTTTTTTGCTGTAATTGATGTAGTTGTGCTTCAAATTGTTGATGAGTTTGTGTAAACTTTTCTCGTTCTTTGGTGACGGTATCATTGTAATGTTTACCTACAATGACCAACGTGGCAAAAAGTAAAATAAAAACAACGTCTAACAATGGCGTTAAATCAAGACGCGAAAAATAATATTTTGAATCTTTCATTGCATTTCTTATATTTCTGCAGTCATAAGGTCAATGGCATTGAGTTATAAGAAGAATCCTCACCTTGGTAAGGAGGAAGGATTCTTTCTTAACTTAATTAGCTTCTCCGTCGTCCATAATGACATCAACGCCTGCGGGTGGCGTGAAAATAAACAACACTTTGTCTGCGGCTTGGTTACGTGTGACTTGGGCAAAAGTTAGAAAGGTTTTTTGCTCAAGATTATCTTGTAATTCAAGTTGTTGTAATAAATTATCTTGTAAAGTCAGACGAATCAATTTAAATTGTGCTTTAGTATCTTTGGGTTGCAATTCTAGACGCACGCTTTCGCCCGATGTTGGCAATTCTTCTATCGTATACTCCTCTTTGATTTGTTGATAATCATGCGTCAATAACAATGCGGGGGTTTTTCCTAAAGTATCATCTAAAGTTTTAACCGTAATTTGTTCTAAATCAAGATCATAAATCCATACTCTTTCACCATCTGCAACAATTAACTGTTGGTAGGGTTTTTGGTAATCCCAGCGAAATTTGCCCGGACGCTCAATGACCATGGTGCCGGACGTGGTTTCCAACAAATCTCCAGCGTCACTAAACAATTTTTGTTCAAAATTTCCTTGCAACGTATGTAAATCGGTCAAAAACTGATCTAATGTATCACTTGCAAGTGCAATTTGATTGATAAAACATAAAACTAACGATAAAAGGTATTTCATAGAGTTTCCAATTAAGAATCTGATTGATTTGGACATTAATAATATTGATGCATTGGCGGAAAAATTAAATCGCTTTGTATCATGATTGCTGGTAATTTATGCTACAATAAAGTTGTAATTTTTGATTGTAACTATCCGTTTATTATAAACTAATGAGGAACATGTTTGTGTCGTTAAAACACTTTTCGCACTTTTTAATGGGCAGTTTACTAATTGCAACTTGTAATTTTACCGTTGTTACAGCAAGTTATGCAGAAGGCGCCGCCCATTGGGCATATGACAGTAGTACGACTGGTCCAGCACATTGGGGTGAACTCAGTGCTGAGTTTGCAACTTGTAAAATGGGTAAAAATCAATCACCTATTGAAATTGACGCAGCACATGAACCCATTTTGGACACCCAAACACCGGTGAAACTTTCTTTTAACTATCGGTCTGTACCATTAAATGTTGAAAATAATGGACATACAATTAAAGTGAATTATCCGGCTGATTCTGGTAATAGTATGACTCTAAATGGCAAAACTTATGAATTGAAACAGTTTCATTTTCATACGCCGCCAGAACATGTATTAAAAACAGCACAACAATCTGATTTTAAGATAGAAATGCACTTAGTTCACGCTGATACAGCCGGTAATCTAGCTGTGGTAGGCGTACTTTTCGACGATTCAGGTGTAACTAATCTCTTATTGAAAGAAATTTTTTCCGACGCGCCTAAAACAGCAAAAAAATCTCCAGTGATTGTTGAAGGTAAAGCAATCAATGCGGCTGATTTATTGCCTGTGCATACCAATCCATTTTACCTATATAGCGGTTCACTCACAACACCTCCGTGTTCAGAAGGTGTGCAATGGATTGTATTACAACAACCTTTAACCACAAGTGGTGAACAAGTCGAGCAATTAGCCGCACTGTTGCATGAACACGAAAATAACCGTCCGGTACAACCACGACAAGCGCGCTTAGTGATTAAACAGCAGTAATTTATCAAAAACGATAAGATAATCCAAGACGTAGTGAAAGAATTTGTTCTGAAATATCTGTATCAAATTTGTCAAAATTTTTGTAGTAATAATCATGACGCATGACGGACAGATCATAGGAAAAATTCTTAATAATTGGGGCTTTCCATTTAATGCCTAAACTGGTGCCAGATGCGTCTCCTTTGGCTGAACGAATTGCGACATCTTGATAAAGCGCATTCATATTGGCATAAGCCGCACTAAATGAGAATAAGCCCCAATCTCGCACCGACCATCCGCCACCTGCCCCAATAAAAAAACCTTTTGCTTGTAAACCTATTTTGGAACCAGCAACTGGTGAAGCGTACAATTCAGTGATTGTAGTTTTACCATATTTGTAACCAATAAAAGTACTAATTGATTCATTGACTGCATAGCCTAAGGAAGTCGCAAAATCTGTGCGTCTAAAATCAGCGGCTTCGCTAGGGAGTAAATTCACCGTTGATTCATCGGTAGCAGAAGGTGTATTTTCTCCCGATAAATCAATATAAAAGCGTTGATAAGTGCCCGTTATGCCTAAACCAATTGAATTAATATTACCTTTAACCCCACCATTAGATACTGAATATTCAAAATTGCGACTTGAAATAAATACATTGGGAATTACCGTAATTTCATCAGCACTATGCGCAGGATAATATGAAGTCACTAAAATAGTTGTTATTAAATAATAGGTAGACTTTTTCATAATTAATGTGCACGTATTTTAACTGTTTTTAGACCATCATAATTGCCATCAATCGCGAGTTGATATCCCTCAATTCTTTGATTAGTTACCAAAATATTATCTTCATACCATAGCGGTATATAAGGTAATTGTTCAAATAAATAAGCTTGCAATTGGCGGTATAATTTTTGTTGTTCATTTAAACTAGGACTTGCTTCCGCTTGTTCGATCAGTTGATCTATCACGGGATCATTGACTCTACCGCGATTTGCACCCACTGGCGGAATGGCTGTACTATGAAAGGCATAGCGAAAAATATCCGGCATTTTAATCCCCACCCAAGCCAGTGTATACATTTGAAAATTACCCGCTTTAATATCTCCATAAAATGTACCCCAATCATAACTGCGTAAATCAACTTCAATACCCACTTCTTTTAATTGCTGTTGAATTACAGTCGCTAAACGCACACGAAATGGATTATTAGAGGTTTTATAAGTTAAATGAATCGGTTGTGATAACTGCATTTGTTGGATTAATTGACGTGCCTTTTCTGGTTGATAAGTATAACTGGGTAAATCGGGATTGCCTACCCAATGAGTGGGCGGAAAAAAAGCACTGACTAATTGTGCCGCATCTCCCATCACATATTGAATAATTTCCTGTCGATTCAATGCATAAGCAATGGCTTGCCGTATCACTAATTGACTGGTTATAGGGTCTTGTAATTGAAAACCGATATAGGAAAAATTGCTACCTTTAGCCTTGCTAATCCTAACTTCAGGACGTTTGGTTAACCAACTAATTATTTCTGGAGATAAATCATTTTGCACAATATCTAATTCATGACGTAATAATTTAAGTACACGTACGGTCATGTCTTTTATTTCTAAAAATTCAATAGGTTGTTGATCTTGCAATCGTTGAATCACCAAACGACTGGGTGTTGACCAATCGACTAATTTAAAATTTCCACTACCAATTGGATTTTTATTGATAATTTGTTGATCGCTATATTGCGCAGAGACAATACCAATACCTAATCGTCCGACAAATAGAGGATCAATTTTATTCAGAGAGAATTCAATGCGGTTATTATCAAGTATTTGAATATTATCAATCATTTCTAAACCAGAACGATGAGGCGATGCATTTTTTTCATCTAAAACAAAATCATAAGTTGCTTTTACGTCATAAGCGGTTAAATAATTACCATTATGAAAATTACGCCCTTCTGTGGCTAAAGTAAATAAATAATGTGTATTATCAATTTGTTGCCAGTGTGCTAAATCAGGAATCGGTTCAAAATTATCGTTAAAATCAGTGAGTCCACGATACAGTAAACGATTAATACGTACTGAAGCAGCATCAGTGGCAAAACGTGGGTCTAACGTAATTGGCATGGCGGATAAACCAAAACGGATCACAGTTTCATCAGGCGTATAGCAAGCGGATAATGAGAATAAACAAAATAAACAAACGAAATATAATTTCATTATTGTTATCAATTTTAACTGTTGAAAATCGCATTATAACTTAAATTTTTCGCTGACTTGTCATAACATCGCTAAGCAAATAGCAACGAAAACTACAAAAGCTTGAGATATGTTATACTTCCACTTAATTACATATTGATTTTTAGACTTAATTTGATAAAAATCTATCCGGTTAATTTTTGTAATTGTTAATCAATCCTATTTTAAGAGGAAATTTATGAAGTTTACTTTTGATGGTCTTAATGATCAGCAAGTTGAGAAATCACGAATTGAATTTGGTTCCAACGCTGTCAGTTCGCAAGTAGTTGAAACTTTTTGGAGCAAGTTGTTTGATAACTTTAAAGACCCTATCATCATCATTTTAATAATCGCATTAGCAGTCACCGTGTTACTCACGATTTTTGGTTATAGCGAATGGTATGAAGGTGTTGGTATTGCATTGGCTGTTTTTGCGGCGACTTTTGTAGCGACTTGGTCTGAACACAGTAATGAAACTGCTTTTCAAAAACTGTTAGAAGAAGCGTCTTTAATTCAAGTTAAAACCTTTAGAAACAAACATTTGACTGAAATTAGTATCAATGAATTGGTGGTAGGCGATAGTATCTTATTACAACCCGGTGATACCATTCCAGCAGATGGTTTATTAATCGCAGGGCATCTTGAAGTTAGTGAAGCCGCAATGACTGGCGAATCTGAACCGATTAAGAAGAAATCGCTAAAATCTGATGAGAATATTGCGGATGAAAATCGCTTATTCCGCGCAACGTTGATTGAAGATGGTGAAGCAGTCATGCGCGTTACGGCTGTGGGTGACAAAACTAAGTACGGCGAAACTATGAAAGAATTAATTTCTGCCGAAGACCGTTTATCACCTTTACAAGAAAAACTCAAAGTGCTTGGTGGACAAATCAGCATGTTTGGTTACATTGGTGCAGCCTTTATTTTTGTTGCCTTCATGCTCAACAATATTTTTATTAATCCCAATCCCGGGGTTGATTCGCTGATGAGTTATTTTGCGCAAGATGCTGGTTTGATTTTAACCGATGTGACCACCGCTGCTATTTTAGCGATTATCGTCATTGTTGTTGCAGTTCCTGAAGGATTACCTATGATGATTGCAATGGTTTTAGCACTAAATATGAAAAAATTGTTATCAATCAAAGTATTAGTGCGTAAATTATTGGGTATCGAAACCGCTGGTAGTTTAACACTTTTATTCAGTGACAAAACCGGCACTTTAACACAAGGACAATTAGCCGTTGAAGTGTTTTTGACCGGCGGTGCACAACATTATCCCACGTTAGATAAAATTCCAACTCCAATTCGCCAACTTACCGCATTTTCGTTACGCAATAATACCAGCGCAATCATTGACTTATCTGATGAAACAGCCCCTAAAATGGTGGGTGCCGATCGAACAGATCAAGCCATGTTACGTTTTATTACGCCTTTACTAAAGCAAGAAACACCGATTGACATTGTTGATGTGGTACCTTTTAGTAGCGCGCGTAAATTTTCAGCAACTCAAGTGACAGGCGAACACAATTTGACGTTAATCAAGGGTGCGCCAGAAGTTTTATTGAAAAATTGTACCCATTATTTGGACGATCAGGGTAATAAAGTGGCTTTGGACACGCTACAATCATTAGAAACTGAAATGAGTCAATTGTCGCGTCGAGCCATGCGATTGTTAGCGGTTGCTATTTCAAATAATCCAATCACTGATAATAAAGAATTACCTAACGAATTAACTTTATTGGGTATTTTTGGAATACGCGATAAAATTCGTCAAGAATCCCAACAAGCCGTGCACGTTGCTAAAAGTGCAAAAATTCACGTTATCATGATCACCGGTGATGCCAAAGAAACTGCTCAAGCAATTGCGCAAGATATTGGTTTATTTAGTGAAGACAAAGAAGGCAAAATCCTCACTTCCGCTGAATTAGCTGCACTTTCTGACGACGAAGTGAAACAACTGTTACCACATTTATACGTGGTATCACGCGCGTTTCCAACTGATAAAAGCCGTTTAGTGCGTCTTGCTAAAGAACAAGGTTGGGTTGTGGGAATGACAGGAGATGGGGTTAATGACGCACCCGCAGTAAAAAATGCCGACGTGGGTTTTTCCATGGGTAGTGGTACTGAAATGACTAAAGAATCCAGTGATATCGTGATCTTAGATGATAATTTTGCCTCCCTTACCAAAGCGGTATTATATGGACGCACTTTATTTAAATCGATTCGTAAGTTCTTAATTTTCCAATTAACAGTTAGTATTTCTGCTGTCTTAGTCGCATTTTTAGGACCTTTCTTTGGTTTTGATTTACCACTAACAATGACACAATTATTATGGTTAAATATCATCATGGACACTTTAGCAGGCTTAGCATTTGCCGGAGAAGCTGCATTGCCACGTTATATGTTAGAAAAACCAATTCCCAAAGATGCACCGTTAATCAATGGTGAAATGTGGAGTTCTGTTTTACTCAATGGTACTATTGTTGCTTTATTAAGTGTGATTTTCTTAATGAGTGACTTTACTCGTCAACTATTTACTGGCGGTCATGCAGCCGGAACGCTAGAAGCAGAAGCGTCATTTTTAACTGCGTTCTTCGCATTTTTCGTCTTAATTCACGTATTTAATACTTTTAATGCACGGACACAAAGCTTGAATTTATTTGAACATATCCTTGAAAATAAATTATTTTTACCCATTATTGCGATCATCATCGTTGTACAAGTATTTATGATTAGCTTTGGTGGTGAAATCATGCGAACCGTTGGTTTATTGCCACAAGAATGGGGATATGTTTTATTATTAGCGTTAATTCTCATTCCGTTAGATTTAATCAGAAAATTAGTGCGTAATCTGTATTTTGGTAATCCAGTATTACACAACGAATAATCATTTCACGCCCACCTAGGTGGGCACTTGGCTAACAATCACTTAAAAAAGGATTATCTTATGGATGAAGTGTTACAACTAATTGATGAACAAGTAAAAAGTAATCCCGTCATCATTTATATGAAAGGCACCCCACAATTTCCACAATGTGGCTTTTCCAGTCGTGCAGCTGAAGCGTTAAAGGCTTGTGGTGTCAAATTTGTCTATGTTAATGTTTTGACTGAACCAGAAATTTACGCCAATTTATCCCGTTATGCTGATTGGCCTACTTTTCCTCAAATTTACGTAGGTGGAGAACTTATTGGCGGTTGTGACATTGTTTTAGAAATGTATCAAAAAGGTGAATTAAAACCGATGTTAGAAAAAGTGGCTGTTCAGTAATAAGTAGTTGATTATTTACACAAGTTTTTTATAGAACTCACATTATCTTTATTTCTGCTAAAATCTGTATTTTCCCATAATAGATTGGGTGTATTTTTGTGTACAAGGATTAGAAACAGTACTGAAACTTTTGCTATTTGGTAACTCTATGGTAATATAATCGATAAACTTTAGAGACTGTTATGACATCTGCACCCATACATGATCCCTTTGCTATTTCGACGCAAGGGTATCATGCAACATCGGAATTAACTCAACGACTTAACTTAATTCAACATCTTATTCAAAATAGTGAGCAATTATTACTCATTTTGGCAGAATCTGGATGTGGAAAAACCAGTTTATTAAACCGTATTAAAATTTGCGCACAGGAAAATTGGTGGTGTCATGTTGTTGCCAGCAATCCAGCTATGTCACCAGATGCTTTTATTTCTAATATGTTGTCGGCTTTTAATGTGCGTCAGGAAGGTAAGTCTTGGCAAGTATTGCATGACAGTTTACGCACCCATATTGCAGCAACACGTTATAACAATCAATTACCTATTTTGCTGGTTGATGATGCGCATTTATTGCCTTTAGCAACTTTGAAAACGATTGTTGAATTTGCTATGACAGGTGAACCTCAAACACGTATGCGGGTTTTATTGTTTTGTGAACCACAAATTACCAGTATTTTAGCTACGCCTGAGTTTGAAATTGTGCATAATACTTTGGTGCATACTTTGGATATTCCGCCTTTATCTTATAAGCAACTACGTGATTATCTTCTATTTTATCTAAAAGATACGCCTTTTAATACTGCACATCCATTTAGCGCGGAGGTATTAAAAAAAATATATGCTCAATCTGGTGGTATTCCAAGACGAGTGAATTTGATCGCACAGCCTATTTTGCACAAATTTGCTGAACAATTATCCGATTATACTCTGCCAGTCAATATTGAGCGTACAACTTACTTTAAATGGATTTGGGGAAGTATCAGCGTTGTCGTTTTGTTAGCGATGTCTTTGATTAGTTACTGGCAATTTGCTAATCCAACAGCAACAGAGTCGTTGGGATCGCGTGAAATTACTTTACCTTTACCGTTACAACCAGAGCCAACACATTTGCTTAGTCAAGAATCAGATAAAATCACGCCTGTTGAAACTTCAACAAAAGTGTCTGATCAAATGCAACCAATTGAAAAAGAAGAGAAATTACTGGTTAATGATACGGTTAAAGATGAAATGTGGTTGCTACAGCAAGATGATAGTGCCTATACGTTACAAGTATTGGGTGCTTATGATCACGCTACTTTGAAGAATTTTTTAGCTAAACAGGCGACTTCTGAGCAATTTGCGTTATTTAAAACTGAGTATCACAATAAGGATTGGTACGTGTTAGTTTATGGTATTTATGCCAACCGTGCTGCTGCATTGGTAGCTCTCAAACAACTACCTCCTGCATTACAACAAACAACTCAACCGTGGGCACGATCGCTTGCAGATATAAAAACGCACATCCGCAAACGATCGCAAATCTCTGAATAAATATCTCAGAGAGACCGTAGGTCCGATTAGCGACGCGTAATCGGACGCATGTTTATCAAGATTAATAATCTCACATTTCAAAACAAAAAAATCATTAAATCATGCCCAGTGGATTATATGCGTGTGAATCCTTTGAAACATGAGTTTGTAAAACGTATAGCAGATTACCGTATTCCACGTTTCACCAATATGTCGCGCAAGGTATTTATTTACCTTGTGGTGTGGTGATAGAGATATTTTTGTTTGCGGCGGCGAATAACATGCGTCCGATTACGCGTCGCTAATCGGACCTACGCGGCAATGCCATTAAGTTAAGCGTTTCCCCCCTTTTTTAAAGGCGGCAGAGGGAATTTAAGTAATTGAAATATAAAAAATCCCCCTCAATCCCCCTTTGGTAAAGGGGGAAGCAAAATTTCCTTAACTTAATGCTATTGGACCTACGCGGTACGCGGGCTCAACCGATCATACTTTCATACCATCATAATTATCCGATAACACTGCTATCATTGACAATGTTGCATGGTATATATTATTTAAAATAAGAAAAAAGTGGAGTGATATTATTCAATAATTTTTATTGATCGTTGAAAGCTTCATAAAAAACAACAAAATAATTAAAATAAATCTCATACAATACAGATTAATATCCTGAGATGGTTTAAACTTTATGGATGTCTCGGACTACTTGGCAACATTATTGCGAATCCATTTGTAATCCATTTAATTAGCAATTTTTAATCTTACCCATAAAAATTCCATTAATTAGTACCACTTTACATATGAAATAAAAAGTTATCGTATTCTACGGAAACGCTTACTTTTAAGTCACGCATTTGAGGACACTATGCATGCGTTATAGTGCATTGAGTATTAAATCTATTTTATTTGGTTTTTTCGTCATTGTTACCTTGCTATTGGTAATAGCGGTAGTTGTGTTTATGCAAAAACATTTGCTACTGCAAGGTCAATTAGCTTATCAAGGATTGCAACACGACGTTAATCAAGCAGCAGAACGTCTCGATCAACAAATTGAATCCGCTAAACAAAATGTGCAACGCCTTCGCGGCTATGTTTCAATTTTAGATTCTGTTAAACAACGTGCAGTAGATGAAAATGGCAAAAATGAAGTTGATGAAAAAATTACTTTTCTCAAACAAATAATGACAGAAAACTTGCGTTTTAATGATGAGCAATATAGTAATTATTTTGCATTAGAACCAGACAATGCACAACGTTATTTTGGACAAACCGGTTCTTTAATCATTGCACATAAAGACATTGCGGATATTAATTCACTGAGATACAATAAACCACAATATATGAGAGTTAAATCATTTGACACCCTTGATTATGTCAATGATCCGCGTAATTTTTGGTATCAACAGGCAAAACGTGGACAAGAAGTACAAATTACCCCCATTTATGTCGATGATGAATATTTGAAAGTGACCTTATTGAGCGTTATACAAGGCGTCTATCGACATGGTGATTTTCAAGGTATGGTTGGTATTGGTATTTTACTTGATAGTTTATTTGAAGAAATTGAACAAACTCAAATTGGACACACAGGTGGACTATTTTTAACGGACTATAAAACTGGTACTATTTTAAGTAGAATTGGTACAGAAGTTGATGATAAAAGACTTAAATTTTTAAATGTTGAACAACGTCAAGCGTTTACATTATTTAGTCGTGAATTAAAACAACCTTTTTGGAAAGATGTTTTACTCAACAACACTGCTTACCAAGAAATTGAACATCCCAACGGTGAACATTACATTCTTTCCTCTAAAAAATTAGTTAATTTAGAGTGGACATTGGTGGGCTATCAACAAGCTGACGAATTAAAAACCAATGAACGCTTTAGCCTATCCACATTTATCAGTTTGATGAGTATCATTTTTGTAGTGTTGATAGCAACCCTATTGTTACTTTATTGGTTGACTGCCGTGCCTTTATTAAAAATGTTGCATGCTACCCACAAAGTTACTGGACATCCGGGGGAAAAATTAGATTTACCGACATTTGGCGTGCTAGAATTGCGCAATGTTGCTTCTGCTTTCAAACAGTTAGCTGGACAAATGACCAAAATAGACAGCGATAAAAATCTATGCTTAAAAAGATTACAAGCTTCTCACTTAGCCCGATCTGAACAATCGCAACAATTAGAGCAAAAAGCCGCTGATTTAGCAAAAAGTTTGATAGAAACAAAAAATTTCCGTGCAGAATCACAAAAGTCTCGGTTACAGTTACAAAAAGCACGCGTTGAAATTCAAAAATTCAAACTAGAATATCAACGGGCAAAAGTGCAAGCACAAGCGGCTAATCAAGCAAAAAACCAATTTCTTGCTAATATGAGCCATGAATTGCGTACACCGATGAATGCCATTATTGGATATACTGAAATTTTGCAAGAAGATGCCCGTGATAAGGGAGAAAGTGAATTTATTCCCGATTTACAGAAAATTCATGGTGCTAGCTATCATTTATTAGATTTGATCAATAATCTGTTTGATTTATCTCGGATTCAATCCAGTCAAATGGAACTTTATTTAGAAACATTTGATATTGCGCCAATTGTGCAAGATGTAGTTATCACAATCACACCATTGATAGAAAATAATAACAATATCTTAAAGTTAGAATGTGATAGTGCATTAGGAACGATGACAGCGGATTTAAATAAGGTTCGGCAAAATTTATTACATTTACTCAGTAATGCTAATAAATTTTCTAAACAAAACACGATATTACTTGAAGTGACACGTGAAGTTGCTGAAGATATCGACTGGATCATTTTCCGGATTACTGATCGTGGTATTGGTATGACTTACGAGCAAATTCAAAAGTTATTTCAAGCCTTTATCCAAGTTGATCCATCAACAACGCGTAAATACGGCGGCAGTGGTTTGGGTTTAGCAATTACCAAACAATTTTGTCAAATTATGGGCGGTGATATTTCGGTAGAAAGTGAATTCGGACAAGGCAGTACGTTCTTTATGCGTTTACCAGTTGAAGTTAAACCTTTGAAAATTAAATAATTATGGCTTGTTATGTTTTACTGCTTGTGTCATAAAAAATGCTTTCTGATGAATCATTACCTGAGTTGCTTCAACAGCAAACACGGTCTGAATTAATTCTGATGTCAATATATCAACTGGTTTGCCTATTGTGACCAATTTTCCACTGACCAAACAAGCGACCCGATGTGCATATTGTGCAGCTAAATTAATATCATGTAGAATAATGCAAATTCCCAATTTTTGAGACTGTGCAATGTGTTGCAGTAGAGTTAAAAACGCATGTTGATGAGCTAAATCCAAACTGGCTGTTGGCTCATCTAGCAACAAGTAACGGGCTTGTAACGGTGAAGTGATACACCAAATTTGCGCTAATACTCTGGCAAATTGCACTTGTTGTTTTTCACCACCCGATAAAGTCGCATAATTACGTTGTGCTAAATGTGAAATATTTAATTGTGCTAGGAGATAATAGGCTAATTCCTGTTGTTCAAGGGTAGTGATAGAAGAAATAACCTCGCTACCCAGTAAAACGACATCAATAACGGAAAAAGGGAAAGTCAAAGAAGTTGATTGAGATAGCACTGCTCGCATTGTTGCCCGCTGCGATAATGACCAGTGAGACATGACATGTCCATTCATACTCACTACGCCTATTGTTGGCACTATTTGTCCCGCTAAAGTGTGTAATAAAGTCGATTTTCCGGCACCATTCCTACCAATGATTGCCAGAATTTGTTCAGGTAATACGTCAAGCGAAACATCGTGAAGTAACGTATTTTTTTTGATGGTTACTGTGAGTTGTTCAGCAACTAACATGCATTAATTTGCACCACTTAGATAATACGTTCGGCTTCATCTGCAATTACAACATAACGCAAGAGATCATCAACACCGTTGCAAGGATAACAACTAACCAGTGTTAAACGACGAATTGAGCTTGGTTCTAAAAAACGTGTGTCGGTTTTGCTGACGATATAAACGCCAGACACTTCATAACGCCATCGTCCGCTGTGAAATGATTCTAAAATGAGAGTATCGCTAGGTTTCAGTGATTGTAAAAAGCTAAAATAAGTATCACGATGTACACTAATGTTACTGTTACCGACCTCACCGGGTAATACGCTACTATCCAAATGCCCCATTGCAAAAGGAAAAATACCTTGACTGGCATGTGCTAAAATAATCTGATCAATGTGCAAATGGGGAACGAGTAAACGAGCAAGTGGCCACGTTTCTGCCCAAGGCCACGGTTTAACTTCATGTCCAGTTGCTTGTGTGCGTATCCAAGCCGTTTGTAGCAAATTTTCTGTCAACCATGCCTGAAAATAACTAGAAACACGCCCTATATCTAATTGCCAAGCACTCATACTGAGTAAAACTCCAGCAATCAGACCACTTAGTTTCCAATGCGCTTTCATAGTATCATAGCTAGAATGCATTGTTTGTCCCTCTCGGTTACATTCTTTTCGGTAAAAATTGACATGAACCTATTATTATAGGACTTACGCATTGACGGCAGTCCGAAATTGTGGATTGAGATAAT
>DYNN01000047.1 GCA_020721045.1 Thiomargarita sp.
GCGAACCTTGCGAATAAAACGACCATGCGAACACTTTACTCGCGCCGTGATAATTTGGTTGCATATCTTTCAACCATTTGAAAATCAACGCAGATTTGCCCACGCCGCCACTGGCTTGAATGTAAACGAGCCGTTTATCTTTATTTTTCAACGCTATGGTTAATTTCTTCAATTCATCGCCGCGCCCAATCAATTCGACCGTCGTAGGCTTGGGCAAACGGGAGAAGTCAATATTTTCAGTATTTTCAACAACTTTTTTGCGTCTCAGATACCATAAAATAATAGCAAAAATAAAAAATACTACAGCAATCTTCATATTTTCAGTTAAAAATGAAACAATGGCGAAAATTCCGCTGATTAATTCAACCCAAAATCCAATTTTATCCAAATCCCACATTTCGCTCACCTTTGGTTAAGTTTAGGTTATGAGGATATTATAACAGAAGGTTTGCACCAGAATTTCTAATTTACCAAGCTTTTAGCCGAACTATAGTTGAAATGGTTTTCTAGGTTTTGACTTTAACGTAGCAAATTTTTATGGCGAGGTTAAACAATGCGCTTTCTTACCTCAGCACGTCCTACGTGGACTTGCGCAAATTGAGAGCCAATGAATGAAACTGGCATAATAACCGTAATTTTGCAACGCTTAAGTTTTTTTGAAATATACAACGGGTTGCACTAAAATAAACAGCGTATCCTCGTAAACTTCCTTCATCACTTAGGTGCAAGCCAATGACACTCAAGCAACTTTCCGCATTTGATAAAATTCTTAGTATCGATTTAGGACGTACTTCTACAAAAGCCTGCATTAGTCGTAATAAAAATGAAGTGCTTTTAATACCTGCTAATACCGCTCATTTAACTGTCGAACAAGTACGACGCGGCGGTTTTGAAGCGAAACCCACTGATCCATTGTTAGACATTTGGTTAGAATATCAAGGGAATGGTTATGCAGTAGGACAATTAGCGGCTGATTTCGGCGCGGATTTAGGCGGTTCTAAATCTAAAGTTGAAGACGCTCTCATTAAAATCTTCGCTAGCATTGGCTATTTTAACCTCACTGGAAATCTCGGTATCGTATTAGGTTTACCTTATTCATCGCAGGAACGATTTGATCAAGAAAAAGAAAAGATTACGGCATTATTGCGCGGACCACATTTAATGAATTATCGTGGTGAAAATATGGAAGTTATCATTCAGCAAGTGTGGGTTATGCCTGAAGGCTATGGTAGTTTAATTTGGTGTGAAGCTGATAAAAAAGCCTCAGCCCCTAATTTCACTGATTTATCAGTTGCCATCGTAGATATTGGTAATCAAACCACGGATTTTCTTATGGTTGATCGTTTTCGATTTGCGCGCGGTGCATCTAAGAGCGAACCCTTTGCAATGGGACAATTTTACGAACAAGTTGTTAAACAAATTCAAGGTGCTGACAGTCAATCTCTAACCCTGATCGAAGCGGTGAATCGCCCAGAAGGTGAGCGATTATATCGTCCCAAAGGTGCAACGCGTCCGACTAATTTGGATGATTTATTACCCAGTTTGCGTAAAAGTTTTGCCCGTGAATTATCCGATCGCTTGATTAACTGGTTACCAGAGCGTGCGACTGACGTTATCATTACCGGCGGCGGTGGTGATTTTTTCTGGGGTGATTTACGTCCTTTAATCAAAGATGCTGGGTTAAAAGCCCATTTAGCCGTACCTTCTCGCATTGCTAATTCACTGGGACAATATATTTATGGGGAAGCGCAATTAGCTGTTTTAAAAGAACAATTATCTAAAGAATCTAACAGTAAGAAGTCTTAATTTTATGGCTTCTCCCTCTGCCAAACGTTTAACCAAATCTGTTACCTTCACTTGTTCATCTGAAGAGCTGGTTTTATTAAAAGCGATTGATAATGAACTGAAAAATAAGAAATTTCCTACTTTCAGTGAATTATGCAAACAGGCGTTGCGACACTTACTTTTACCAACCTCCAACGAACAAATTGAACAACGTATTATCGGATTGGAAGCGCAATTGATTGAATTAACAGAACGTTTAGTTTTTATCGAAGCAAAATTGAACGATGATTCTGCGGAACATGTTGAAATAAAAGAAGAAACTGTTGCCGATCCGGTTTTAGATCGTCTACGTCCGTTGTTAGAAGATTTTTAAGCAAATTCCCTTCCTACAAAATAGGGAGGGATTTGTTATTCTTTTGATGATAAATAATACTATCCATAATTTACATGATTACTCAACTATCTAAAATTTATCGTTATCCTTTCAAAGGATTAAGCGCAGAAGCTTTAACTCAAATTGATTTAGCCGTAGATCAAGGTATTCCTTTTGACCGTTATTTTGCGCTTGCACATGAAAACACTGCTTTTGATCCAATTTCACCACAACATTTCTCAAAAATTCATTATCTTATGTTAATGAAAAATGAAAAATTAGCGGCTTTGGATACTGTCTATGATACGACAACTGGATTTTTTACGATTAACTATCAAGGACAAACGGTTGTGCATGAAAATTTGCTTACATCGCAAGGCATAACAGCGACAACTGATTTTTTTGTCACTTACTTAATGGGTGAAATACAAGGCGTGCCTAAATTGTTACAAGCACCTGAAAATTATATGTTCTCTGATGTTGATGCAAAAGTGTTGTCTTTTATTAACTTAGCCAGTGTGCGTGAATTGGAGAAAATAATGGCAGTTAAAATTGATCCTTTGCGTTTTAGAGCAAATATTTATTTTGATCTTGAACCGGCATGGACAGAAAATAATTTTATTAATCAAGAATTTGATATTGGTTCTGTTCGATTTCGCGTGATCAAATTGACTGAACGATGTGCAGCTACAAACGTTAATCCCCTTACTGCACAACGTGATTTAACTATTCCGCAAACTCTGTATAAAAATTATCAACATCGACATTTAGGATTTTATGCTCAAGTTATTCAAGCGGGTAAAATATGCATTGCTGATAAGATAACTTTTTGATTATATAGTCAGTTTTTAGGTGCATAACTCAAATCACACCTATAAATTGACTACTAAGTTCTATGCGCGGAATGCCAACCTAGCAAAGCGGTTAATAAGCCTTCATCACTGGCAGAAGTTGCGACAAATAGGGGTGCTTTTGTGCCCAACTGACGTGCTTGAGCGACCATGCGACTGCTAATAACAATGAGTGGAGTATGCATTAACCATTCTTGCTTAGCTAACATGGCAAACAAATTTTGTAATCCTTCTCCACTAGTGATAGTGATTACATCAACAGGTTCAGGAGGTGTTTTAGGTACGGGCGGTTGTACTCGTTGGTAAACATTGACGTATTCTACCGTTGCACCACGTTGTCTAAGTCCATCTGCTAAGATTTCACGCCCGCCTTCTCCGCGGAAGATAACGATATTTTTATCTTCAACCATTTGGAATTCTGGCATTTTTAATAAAGATTCACTATTAAAAGGTGGATCGGGATATAAAACGGGATAGCCCCATTTTTCTACGGCTTCAGCCGTGCGTTTGCCAACGGCGGCGATTTGTAAATGATTTAGAACATCACTACGTTTTAAAAGTGTTGGCAGTGCTTTTTCCACTGCATTAACGCTAATAAAAATCGCTGTATCGAATTCATCAAGATGTTTTATACAATCAAGTAATTCAGTATTATCTTCAACTTCTGCCACTTCTATGACAGGAAAACGTAAAGGTTGTCCACCTGCCTGTTCTATTAAGTGACACAGGTGGTCTGATTGGTGCGCGGGGCGTGTCACTAAGACTTTAACGCCCATCAGTGGAAGAGTGGTCATAGAATTTATCATTTATTCCTAAATAGCAACGATACCCTTCAATATTTACATAGCAACGCAGTATTGGCAATAGGGTAAGTACAATTTGTGCCGACTTAATTTGAGAACGCACGAAAAATCATCATTGAGCAGCAAAAAGCAAGATACGATTTGCAGCTTAACAATTGTCCAGCGTATAATGTTGTTTTATTTTTCTAATCAGTTATGGTGTCAATGAAAGATTATTTAAATCAATTGGGTAGTCAAAGAATTCCTTTTTTATTTATTATCGATTTTGATAAGCAACGTTACTACGTTTCCCCAATTCAGACAATTGATGATGATATATTTTTTAATCTCAATGGATTTGCTAATTTTACTCCAGCAACCATTTTGGCACAGCCGCGTATTTTAAAAAAAAACCTGTTGATTGGCAAAGATATTTAACTGCTTTTCAACAGGTACAAGCTGAAATGCTTGCAGGTAATACTTATTTGCTTAATTTAACTTTTCCCACTCAAATTACTGTTAATGCAACATTATTTGATATATTTCTTGCCAGCCAAGCACCCTTTAAACTGTATTTTAAGGAACAGTTTGTTACTTTTTCGCCAGAAAGATTTATCCAAATTACTGATAATATAATTAAAACTTATCCAATGAAAGGGACAATTGATGCGGCAATTCCTCAAGCGATGGAAAAAATTCTTGCTAATTCAAAAGAACAAGCAGAACATACGATGGTAGTGGATTTACTAAGAAATGATTTATCCATTGTTGCAAAACGGGTTGCTGTTAATCGATTCAGATATATTGAGAAAATTAATGCGGGTCATAAGCAGTTATTACAGACAAGTTCTGAAATTACAGGTATCTTACCTTGCCATTGGTATAGTGAAATTGGTGATATTTTATGTGCATTATTGCCAGCAGGTTCTATTTCTGGAGTGCCTAAAAAGAAAACAGTTGAAATTATTCATGCTATTGAAGGGTATAAACGTGGCTTTTTTACTGGTGTTTTTGGTTATTTTGATGGAAAACAATTAGATAGTGCGATTATGATTCGTTTTATTGAACAACAAAAATTGGGATTTATTTATAAAAGTGGCGGTGGAATTACTATTGATAGTCAGGTCAATATTGAATACCATGAGATGTTGAATAAAGTTTATATCCCTGTAGATAGAATTTGATTCATAAAATATTTTTATTTACAACCCTAACCTTTACTCAGTGATTGTCGTAAAAAATAGTGGTAAAATCGCTTTTAAGTTAAACAAGTTAATTTCGCATATGACTGTATTTTTAATATAACAAGATGAATTAAGTAAAATTATTAAAGTACGCACACAAACGATAAAAACATTATTCTATACATAATTTTGTATTACAAAGGGTTAATATGAATGTGGAAAAACCTGTAATTCTTATTGTGGATGATGTACTCACTAATCTTATTCTTTTGCAAGATGTATTACAGGGAGATGGTTTTGAAGTATTACTAGCTAAAAGTGGCGAACAAGCCTTGCGTACAGCTATTGCCACCCCGCCTGATTTAATTTTATTAGATGTGACGATGCCCGGTTGGGACGGGTATGAAACTTGTCATCATATTAAAGCTTATCCCAATCTTGCGGTGATTCCAGTCTTATTCCTTTCTGCATTGAACAATCCTGAACATAAAGTGCGTGCATTTAAAGCGGGTGGTGTGGATTATGTCCAAAAGCCCTTTCAACAAGAAGAATTGTTAGCGCGCGTACACACACATATCGAATTATATCGTTTACGAGAAAAGTTGGAACAAGCTGTTGCCAAACGAGATGCACAATTGTTAGCTTATGCCAATGATCTAGAAAATAAAATTGCCGAAAGAACCGCTGAATTAATTAATGCTAAAGAGATGGCTGAAGCCGCTAATCTCTCCAAAAGTCAATTTTTAGCCAACATGAGTCACGAATTGCGCACACCAATGAACGCCATTATTGGCTACAGCGAAATTCTTAAAGAAGATGCTGAAGATATGGGTGAAGAAAGTTTTGTCGCTGATTTGGATAAGATTCATTCGGCTGCCAATCAATTGCTGGGTTTAATCAATGATGTTCTGGATATTTCCAAAATCGAATCTGGCAAAATGGAACTTTATTTAGAAACTTTTGATTTGGAAAAACTGTTAGCAGAAATACAAGTTACCGTTAAACCATTGATAGAAAAGAATAATAATTTATTAACGACTCATATCACCAGCACATTGGGCAGCGTATATGGTGATTTAACTAAAATTCGTCAAGTATTGCTTAATTTACTCAGTAATGCGGCGAAATTTACCGAAAATGGTGAAATTCATATCGAAGCATACAAAGAAAGTGTGGATGAGCAAGAGTGGATATGTTTCCATATTATTGATGAAGGTATTGGGATGACAAAAGAACAGCAAACTAAGTTATTTCGTCCCTTTTCACAAGTAGATGCTTCAACAACCCGACGTTATGGCGGCACCGGCTTGGGTTTGGCGATTACTAAAGAATTCGTTGAATTGATGAATGGAAAGATTTCTGTGACCAGCGAATTTGGCGCAGGTAGTACTTTTAGCGTGCGTTTGCCTATTCTTTCACAAAATTCAAAGGAAGAAACTACGAAAATTCATCATGCCTTATTGCAAGGAGAAGGTATTATTTTAGTGATTGATGATGATATTATTGTGCGTGAATTATTACAAAATTATCTAACTAACTTAGGATATGCGGTTGCTGCAGCCAGTGATGGTCACGAAGGGCTAAAGTTAGCTAAAAAATTGCGTCCAGATGCGATTATTTTGGATGTATTAATGCCTGATATGGATGGATGGCGTGTATTATCTAGCCTTAAATCAGACCCAGTTTTATCAGATATTCCGGTTATTATGGCATCAATTGAAGAAGAAAAAAATAAAGGTTATGCATTGGGTGCAACGGATTATTTGATGAAACCGGTCAGTCGCGCTCAATTAGCAGGCATTTTAGATAAATATCATATTGGTGATGATTCTGAAAAATTGGTGATGATAGTGGAAGATGATGTCGTAACGCGTGAGAGAATGGCAACTTTGTTGAAAAATGCGGGTTGGCGGACTTTTAAAGCGGAAAATGGGCGGGTTGCTTTAGAACATATTGATGCAAAAAATCCTGTACTTATTCTACTAGATTTACATATGCCAGAAATGGATGGTTTTGAATTTATAACGCATTTGCGTCAAAACGAAAAATGGCGCAATATTCCAGTTGTCGTCCTAACTTCCACTAATCTAAGTGTCGCTGACCAAGCTCATTTGAATCGTTATGTTGAAACGGTTCTCAAGAAGGAAAATTACGCGCGCGATACTTTATGTGAACATATTCAGAAACTGTTGAATATTACGCCTACTGCACCGAGTATACGTTGTAATTGAAGGGATATCTTAATCCACAATTTCGGGCTGTATTAATCGCTCACTAACTTAATGTCGTTAGGTAAGCTGCAATCCGGTGTGCTGCTTCAGTACATTCGGCTAGCGGTGCCACCAGTGCAACTCGTACACGATGGTTGCCGGGATTTAGTTGACGCGCAACACGAGATAAATAACTGCCGGGTAGTACTGTTACATGTTGTTGTTCAAAGAGTTCTTGAGTAAATAATTCATCATCAATAGGTGTCGGTAACCACAGGTAAAAACTGGCAGGTGGTTGGTAAATTGTGGGTATTACTGGTTGTAAGATATTGAAGACTGCTTCAAATTTTTGACGATACAAAACACGATTATCGCGCACATGAGTTTCATCTTGCCAAGCGGCTGTACTGGCGGCTTGCACTATCGGTGACATCGCGCAACCATGATAAGTCCGATATAAAAAGAATTCTGCTAAAATTTCTGCATCACCCGCTACAAATCCAGCGCGTAAACCGGGTACGTTGGAACGTTTTGATAAGCTGTGAAAAACTACGCAACGTTTAAACGCGGTATTTCCCATAGCAGTGCAGGCTTGTAATAAACCCACAGGCGGTTGATTTTCATCTAAATAAATTTCAGAGTAACATTCGTCGGCGGCAATAACAAATTTAAATTGTTCTGCTTTTTGAATTAATGCTTTTAAAGTTGCAATGTCTAGTATTGTGCCACAAGGATTGTTAGGTGAGCATAAATACAAGAGTTCGCAACGTTCCCAGATGTCATCAGGTATTGCGGCAAAATCAGGTTGGAATTTAGATTCTTCGGTACAATTAATAAACCAAGGTTGTGCGCCCGCTAACAGTGCAGCACCTTCATAAATTTGATAAAACGGATTAGGCATTAACACTAACGGTGCTTTGGCTTTATGATTAACAACGCATTGTGCAAAAGCAAATAGTGCCTCACGGGTTCCGTTGACTGGTAAAACATGCAAATCGGGATTAATGCTATCGTTAGGTAATTGAAAACGTTGAATTAACCAATTAGCAATACTTTGGCGTAATTGGTGATTTCCTTTTGTAGTTGGATATTTCTCCAATCCTGCTGGTAATGCCTGACATAGCGCATCTACCACTAATTGAGGTGTGGGATGTTGTGGTTCGCCAATGGATAAATTAATCGCAGATAAATGAGCGGGTGGTGCTTGGATTAGTTTTGCAAGCTTTTGAAAAGGATATGATTGTAATGTAAGTAAATTAGGATTCATGCGCTTTACCAAGGTCACTTAGGAGAGTTTATCGTAACATTTTCTACGCTGTAAAAATAGCTAATTTGACAGTGTGTGAGGGTAAGCGCATTAAAATTTGCCTAAAAAAAAGAAAACCCGTGTAAAGCATTGTGCGTTTTTCTTGCTATCAATTTGCTGTTTCATAGCCATTAAGTTGGTCAATTAATATTTTTTAATCAATTTTTGAGGACATAAAGATAAAGTTTTGTATAATGATTCATTCTCACTCTGAATATTTTCTTTAAAACGTCATTCATATAATCATATATTTTATAATTATGCATATTTTTTCTTATATTTTTAGTCTGTTACGTGTTATGTTTTTTATGGGACTATTAGTCGCCACTGTTGGTATCAGTGCAGGTGCTTACATTTATTGGAATAATTGGTCCGAACTACCATCAACTGACAAATTAAAAGATATTCGCTTTCAAGAACCTCTACGGGTATATACCAAAGATAATGCTTTAATTGGTGAATATGGGAACGAACGGCGTATTCCGATTGCAGCCAGTAAAATACCAAAACTCATGATTGACGCAATTTTAGCTGCTGAAGATGCGCAATTTTTTAATCACGGCGGTGTGAGTGCAAAAAGTTTAATTCGTGCTGCGGTGAATTTAATTAAAACGGGTAAGAAAGAACAGGGAGGTAGCACAATCACAATGCAAGTCGCCCGTAATTTTTTTCTGACCCGAGAACAAACATATTCTCGTAAATTTAATGAAATCTTACTCGCTCTTAAAATTGAAAGCACATTGAGTAAAGACGAAATTCTAGAACTTTACTTAAACAAAATATTTTTTGGGCATCGTGCTTATGGTATCGGTGCAGCCGCGCAAATTTACTACGGTAGAAGTATTAATGAATTGACTTTAGCAGAATTTGCCATGTTGGCTGAAATACCCAAAGCTCCTTCTACTAATAATCCCATCACCAATCCTAAACGAGCAATGGAACGGCGTAATTACGTGCTAAAACGTATGTTTGAGTTGGGCTATATTAGCAAAATTTTGTATAAAACAGCGATAAATGCGCCCAATACCGCTAAATTACAAACGATTGATGTTAAACGCTCAGATGCGCCTTATGTTGCTGAATTGGTGCGAGCACACATGGTAGAACGATTTGGTGAAGGAGTTTATACCAGTGGTTATCATGTTTTCACTACTATTGATTCTAAATTGCAATCTAAAGCTCAAACCGCTGTGCGTAATGCTTTATTTGATTATGATGAACGATATGGATATCGCGGACCACTGAAACACATTACATTGCCAGAAAAGTTAATGGCTCCGCTATCAATACGCTCTTTGAATCATCCTCATTTACAAGCTTATTGTGCTAATTTGCAAGAAAAAGTGAAATTGACTGTTACAACTAAAATTTTAAAACAACTTTTAGCAACATATCCCAGTTATAACGATTTGGTACCCAGTCTTGTGTTAGAAGTGAAAGATAAAACTGTACTCGCTTACAATCAACAAACTGATTATTTTGAAATTACTTGGTCACATATGCGTTGGGCAGCAAGAAAAAATGTTAAATCACCCAGTGGAATATTGAAAGTTGGCGATATTATTATGGCACGTAAAATTATTGAGAAAGTGGTGCATAGTGATAAAAAAGAAACTACAGAAGAAGCGTTAAAGGAGGAAATTGAACAAACTAAAATCAATGAAGAAGACATCGTACTACAAACAATGTTAGAAATGGAAAAGAAACTAGCCCAACCAACCGATGAAGTTAAACTACACTGGCGACTCAGTGCAATCCCACAAATTGAAGGTGCATTAGTATCACTTACGCCGGAAAGTGGAGCTATTCTCACCCTAGTGGGCGGATTTGACTTCTACTACAGTAAATTTAATCGGGTAACACAAGCAGAAAGACAACCCGGGTCTAATTTCAAACCATTTGTTTACTCAGCCGCACTAGATAATGGATTTACACCAGCATCCATTATTAATGACGCACCACTAACGTTTAAAGTCGGTAACACAGTTTGGAAACCCGAAAATTTTGGACGCATTTTCTATGGTCCCACTCGCTTAAGAATCGCACTCACTAAATCACAAAATCTTGCTTCTATTCGATTATTGCAAGAAATTACTGTACCAAAAGCGATTGATCATGTCATTAAATTTGGATTCAAACAAGAAAAGATTCCTAAAAATTTAACTTTTGTGCTGGGTACTGGCAATATCACGCCGCTAGAACTGGTCGCAGGTTTTGCTGTATTTGCTAATGGAGGTTACAAAGTACAGCCTTATCTTATTGAAAAAATAAAAGATTCTGATAATAAAATTGTGTTGGTTGCTAATCCTAAAATTGCCTGCATCACTTGTCAGACAATAGTAAAAGTACCCGAACAACCTACTGATTTGAAAAAAGATAAAAAAGCTAAGCTTACTGAGATAGCGATAAAGGAATCGACAGTAGAAAATAATAAACCTGAAGTCATTGTTCCACCTCAAGTTTATACTACTAAACTGGATTTTGATAATTTGATTGAACCTTCACAAAAAGAAGAAATTCCAGAAATCGTTGTTACAGAGGAAATTACCACTGAAAATGAAACGATCAGTCAAGATAATAATGAAAATAAACCACAAGAAATACAGAAAACAAATGAAAATTATGCACCACGCGCGATTAGTTCACAAAATGCGTGGTTAATGACTTCCATGTTAAAAGACGTTATTCGCTCAGGAACAGCTAAACGCGCGTTAAAACTAGATCGGTCAGATATTGCTGGCAAAACGGGTACGACGAATGGACCCAATGATGCGTGGTTTTCTGGCTATACCCCAGATGTCGTCACCACAACTTGGGTAGGCTTTGATCAACCGCGTTCATTGGGTAGCAAAGAAACTGGTGGACGTGCTGCTTTACCGATGTGGATGGAATTCATGCAAATCGCTTTAGAAAATTATCCTGAAAAAACACTACTACAACCATCAGGTTTAGTCACCATAAAAATCGATCCCAGAACAGGATTACAAGTTAGAGGACGTTCATCTAACGCGATTGATGAAACCTTTATTGAAGGCACAATACCCACACGTTATGCCTCCTCAAATTATTCCAAACCAAATACTAATTCATCAAAGCCGAAGCCACGTGATCCCATTAAAGGTACGGCTGATAGTAAAGGTATTGTGCCAGAGCAACTTTTTTAAGAGTAACAAAGATGGAATTAAAAATTTTATTAACTACAGTCGCTTATCTACTCGGCTCATTCTCATCAGCCATTATTATTTGTCGTTTAATGGGTTTAGCTGATCCACGCACGCAAGGATCAGGCAATCCGGGCGCAACCAATGTTTTACGTCACGGAAGCAAAAAAGCAGCGATTATCACCTTATTGTTAGACGTGCTTAAAGGCGTATTGGCAGTCATGTTAGCCCGTTTGCTCACAACTGATGAAATCACGCTAGCAGCAGTTACGCTTGCTGTTTTTTTAGGGCATTTATATCCCATTTTCTTTCATTTTAAAGGAGGAAAAGGAGTGGCAACAGCATTTGGTGCGCTTACAGTTCTCTTTTGGCAAGTAGGGCTTACCGCTTTAATAACTTGGTTAGCTATGGCATTTATTTTTCGTTATTCTTCTCTATCCGCATTAACTGCAGCTTTAATCACACCGATTGCGATGTTTTGGTTTAGTCAAGGAATATTAGCCTATACTTTTGTGACTGTATTAATAACGGGTTTTTTATTATGGCGACATCGTTCTAACATCCGTAACTTATTGAGTGGAAAAGAAGATAAAATTGGAGCAACCCCATGAAAAACATTTATTTTTTACCAATATTAATCATCTTATTTATCGGTTGTACTGCAAATCCTAGTCAAGATACTCAATGGATTGCCAAGGAACATTATGATCGCGTTATTTGGGCTGATGATGGGTCTGAAGAAGTGGCGATTGTGAATGTTAAATATGAAGAAACAGTAGGAGGTGCTTCGAATACGCCCGAGAAACGTAACTTTAAGCATCAAATCATCACACAAAAAATTGATGGTAGCAATAAAAAAGTTATCACTGATTGGCGCGATCATCAAAATGGCAGCTTTTATTATATGAAACAATATGGTTATTTTGTCATAGAATCACTATTGGATAATGGTTCGCGTCGTTTTGATAAAATTGATCGCAATGGAAACGAAATTTTAGTGATTGAAACACCCGATGGTGAGCATACGCCTTGTGCTCACGCAACACCGATTACACAAGATGTAATTCCATCGCCTGACGGTGCTTTATTAGCTTATATTTACAGTTTAGATTGTGACCAAATTACGGTAGAATTTTTATATGCGAATAATTTGACCACAATTGACTCTCAAACATTATATGATGTAAAAGAACCACTTAATGCATTATGGCATCCTTACAACTTTATCTTATTAACTAACAATAGTTTAACAAATGCTTGGCAAGTTGCAGTACAATTCCCACCTGCACCAGTTTCTCCCCCTAATTGCTTTAAGCCAATCACAACTAGCAGTCCTATGTCATTCGATGGACGCTTGGTTTATCTCAATGAATCAAACGAAATATTGACAAAATTTATAGGTAAAGAAGAAACTTTTGGTTGTCAATCACAAGTTGAATAGGTTCTCGATAAAATCGTGTTGTTTCGTTAGCTTTTTTGCAAAATACTTAGGATGAACACACTCACCACTATTGTACAAAAATTGTGGCGCGCAAAGTTATATTTTGAGCAAGAACAATGGTCTACACATACATATCTCATTGAAGTAACTTGGTTATTAGGACTAAAACTTGCCCCTTGTTTGGGAAATTTTTTGCCCTTTCATTTACAGTGGAAAACGTTAATTCAGCAACCCGCTGATACACAATTAGCCTATTATCAAACTGTATTGCAACAAATGGCACGCTTGGACGATCCTTACTTTGCCAGTATTTATACACAAGCCGATACGAAATTAAAAACGACAGAGCAATTACAGCAACTTATATCAACATTGTCTATTTTAGATCAGATTGCTATAGAAGAATTGGGCGAAATTTACGAAAATCTACTGCAACATGGGGCACAGGAAAACCATAAATGTGTGATACCACCATGCGCTTTAGTAGACATGCTGGTCATTTTAATGCAACCACAATCAGGCGAATTAGTACTAGACCCATTTGCTGGTGTAGGCAGTTTACTGATTGCCGCAGATCAGTACATGACGGTGATGTGCGAAGATGATTATGATCTGGTGCATTTGCAAACAGTGATTGGTATGGAACCTGAGTTACACTGTCACCAATTGGCACTTATGAACTGCTTGTTACATCAAGTAGTGATAAATGAAACCCTACCCATTATTTGGGATGATTGTTTACTCAGTGAATATCATTTACCACTGGCAGACGTGATATTAAGCCATTTATTATTTCAGCCAATAGATTACCAACTATGTACCGAATTGATTCAATATTGCATGCGACAATTAAAATCCGGTGGACGTGCCGCGCTAATTGTGCCAGAAGAAGTATTGCAATTTCAATATTTTAAAGCAGAAATTTGTCCAGAATTGTTACAAACGCGCGTATTGCATACTGTTTTACGATTGCCTATCGGTATTTTTTATCCTTACGAAATCAAAGCGTGTGTGCTATTTTTTAGACGCGGTGAAATTCTTGATGAATCTACTCACCAAATTTATTTTTATGATTTACGTCACCAACAACCTGTTTTCGGAAAACAATCTCATTTAAAACGGGAACATTTAATTCAATTTGAAATGGCATTTGGTGATGATCCTAACAGCTATTCTAATCGCAATACGCAACAGTGGCATTGTCTTAAACCTGATGAATTAGTAGATAATAATTTAAATATCTTTTCATGTGAATTTGAGGAAACAACTTCGAATGCTTCGCTATTAAATATGTTAGATAATGCCGTCAATGAATTGGAAGATGTCCAACGGATTTTACGCAATTAAATTTTATTAGCGTTTCTAACGCACTAAATCGGTTTCTACTTCATCGCGCACCACTTTTCCCACAAGTAATTCAATTAAGGTCAGTGCAAAATCCATTGCAGTACCTGGTCCTCTTGAAGTAATTACTTTATCATCAACAATTACCGGTGTATTAATGAAGTTCATGTTAGCCATTTGTTCTTTGTCAAAAACACCCGGATAACTGGTTGCTTTGCGATTGGTTAATAATCCGGCATTTGCTAGAATTTTAGGCGCAGCACAGATAGCGGCAGTATATTTACCTTGTTGATGTAATTCTTTTAGCAATTGATGAATGCGCGGATCACGGTCAAGATGGTCAGCACCCGGTAAACCGCCTGGTAAGATAATCATATCAAATGCTTGAGTTAAAACATTATCAAGTTGGGTATCAGGCACTAAAACCACGCCGCGACTGGCTTTAACGGGTTTGTCATCTAAACCAGCGGTAATAACTGTAATGTTGGCGCGCCGTAGTAAATCAATTATTGTTACTGCTTCTAATTCTTCACATCCTTGTGCGAGCGGGATGAGGACTGTTGCCATTATATTTCTCCTTAGTCGTTGTTTTCTCTATAGTAAGCAGATAATGGTGATTGCGGAACAAAAAATGAGGAGTTAAATTATAGCCATAATAGTTTATAAATACAATAAAATACATAAGTCAATTGGATACTTTTTATCTTAACTATTGTATCATTTTCTATTATTCTCAAACGACGACATGCCATGACAGTCAATATATTTTACAAGGATTTACGCGATTTTATCACTGCTTTGGAACAGCAAGGCGAATTGAAAAGAGTGACTTATCCTGTTGATCCACATTTGGAAATGACAGAAATTTGTGATCGGGTATTACGCGCAGAAGGTCCCGCTTTATTATTTGAAAATCCAACGGGTTATACGATACCTGTATTGGCTAATTTGTTTGGTACACCACGCCGTGTTGCTTTAGGCATGGGACAAGAGGAGGTTAGCGCATTACGAGAAATTGGTCAATTATTAGCATTTTTGAAGGAACCTGATCCACCTAAAGGTTTTAAAGATGCTTGGGAGAAAATGCCGTTATTTAAGCAAGTGTTGAATATGTCGCCTAAAGTTGTCAGTAAAGCCGCTTGTCACGAAAATAGTTTAGTTGGCAATGCAGTGGATTTAACGCAATTCCCGATTCAAACTTGTTGGCCCCAAGATGCTGCGCCTTTAATTACTTGGGGATTGGTGGTTACGCGTAATTGTAGTAAAAGTCGCTTAAATTTAGGCATTTACCGTCAACAAGTGATTAGTAAAAATAAGGTTATTATGCGTTGGTTGGCACATCGAGGCGGGGCGTTAGATTTTCAAGTTTGGCAACAGTTACATCCGGATCAACCCTTTCCGATTGCTGTGGTGTTAGGTGCTGATCCTGCAACGATTTTAGCCGCAGTGACACCAGTACCTGATAGTTTATCAGAATATGCTTTTGCTGGTTTATTACGCGGTCACCGTACTGAAATTACCAAGTGTCTTAGTCATGATTTGCAAGTACCGGCGAATGCTGAAATTATTTTGGAAGGGTTTATTTATCCTGATGAAATGGCTGTGGAAGGTCCCTTTGGTGATCATACTGGTTATTATAATGAAACTGATAATTTTCCAGTATTTACTGTTGAGCGAATCACTCATCGCAATAATCCAATTTATCATAGCACTTATACCGGTAGACCGCCTGATGAACCGGCGATTTTAGGCGTGGCTTTGAATGAAGTATTTGTGCCGATTTTACAGAAGCAATTCCCTGAAATTACTGATTTTTATTTGCCACCTGAAGGTTGTTCTTATCGCATGGCAATTATCAGTATTCGCAAACAATATCCCGGTCATGCAAAACGTGTGATGTTTGGAATTTGGTCATTTTTACGGCAATTTATGTATACAAAATTCGTGATTGTGACGGATGATGATATTAATATTCGCAATTGGCAGGATGTGATTTGGGCAATGACTACACGTATGGACCCGGTGCGTGATACGATATTGATTGAAAATACGCCGATTGATTATTTAGACTTTGCTTCACCTGTTTCGGGTTTGGGTGGCAAAATGGGTATGGATGCAACGAATAAATGGCAAGGCGAAACTCAGCGTGAGTGGGGCGTACCAATACAAATGTCAGCGGAAATTAAAACGCGGATTGATGCGATTTGGCAAGAATTAAATTTGTAAAATAATTTAAAATTAATCGGTTAGAGAAAATATGACTCTTTTTATTGGTTTAATGTCAGGCACCAGTGTTGATGCCATTGATGTTGTTTTAGTTGATTTTGTTGACGAAAAATCTCAATTAATCGCAACTTATACACATTTGTGGCCCGTGATGATACGTGAACAATTGTTGAAACTTTCACAACATCCTGATGAAAAATATAGCTTATATGAACTTGCACAATTAGAAACCCAAATTGGCGAAATATTTGCTGAGGCAGTATTGGCATTATTGGCACAACAACATATTTCTAATAAAGAAATTTCCGCTATAGGTAGTCCGGGACAGACGTTATTACACGCGCCGCAGGCATTTTATACATGGCAATTGGGCGATCCTAACATTATTGCTGAACGTACAGGTATAATAACCGTTTCCGATTTTCGGCGGCGTGATATGGCAGCAGGAGGACAAGGTGCACCTTTAGCACCCAGTTTTCATCGTGCTTTTTTACACAGTGTAACCGAGCGACGTGTGGTGCTTAATATTGGCGGAATTGCTAATATTAGTGTATTACCCGCTGATCCAAATAGTCCGGTAATTGGTTTTGATACGGGTCCGGGTAACGCATTATTGGATGCTTGGTCAATGCAACAACGCGGTTTATCAATGGATAGTGAGGGCGAATGGGCAGCCAGTGGTATGGTGCAAACAGATTTATTAACCGCTTTACTAACAGATCCTTATTTTCGACAATTACCGCCTAAGAGTACGGGACGCGATTATTTTAATCTCAATTGGTTAATGCGTTATTTGCTGGATAAACAATCACTATTAGTCGAAGATGTACAAGCGACTTTATGCCAGCTGACTATTTCCACAGTAACGCAAGCGATTTTACCTTATCGACCTGATCGTCTGTTGGTGTGTGGAGGTGGCGTTTATAATTTAGTCTTAATGAATGGATTGCGTCAAACATTGCCTGAATGCATCGTAGAATCGACTTTGCAGCAAGGCATTCATCCTGATTGGGTGGAAGCTATGTGTTTTGCATGGTTGGCTAAACAACGATTGGCGGTGGAAGTTGGCAATTTACCTTCGGTGACTGGTGCAAAATGTGCAGTGGTGTTAGGCGGAATATATTATTGAAAATTTTAGGATGGGTATATCAATGAAAATCAAAATACTATTTGCAATGACAACTTTGTTATCAACAACACTCAGCTTTTCAACAATGGCAGATACTTATGAGCCTTTACCGTGGAATTTATGTGAAACAATCCACGATGATGTAGCTCAAGCCTTTGATTTAACATTTGAATTATATGAAGGCGATTTTTCTGATTACAATACCGATGAGAGTGGACAGGGCTGTATTATGAAAGCCACAACCAGCGGTGATGCGTTTGATGATGCCAGTGCAGCTATGGATATGTTGAAGGAAACTTTAGTCGGTTGGTCTGAAAATGAGCAGTATTTGGCTGCTAATGATACGGATAATGCGGTGACAGCTGTTGAACGAGATTCTGCTTTGATTTTATTGAGTATTACGAAAACAGTGCCATTTGATGCTGATTGTCCGGAAGGACCTATCGAAGCTTGTCATTTGAGTGATGAAGAGTTGATATATGAAATTGAACTAAAAGCAGCCATGAAGTAGACGATTCACCTATTAACTCGCCTTACGCACAATGGTGTTTGTAGGGTGCATAAACGTAGTGTCATGCACCAGCAATTTCAACATCACAAAGGTGTATGACGCTTCGCTTATACACCCTACAAGCTATGAAGTAGATGATTTACCCTATTAAATTTCTTAAGATTTACACTTTTCACCTGTTTTCTAAATGATGAAATGCGCCGTAATTTATTAATAACCGTCAATTTAATCTTCTTAGTGATTTCGTATACAGTTTTTGCCATAGGAGAAAATTATGACCAATTAGAACGTCCTCAATTGCCTTCTTTTGAGCAAGAATATTCACCAGCAATTCATACGCCGGTATTGCCCAAATTGCCACCGCTTGAAAATCCTTCTTTGTCCACGGTGGCGCAATTATATTTGAAACGGTTTGAATTTGAAGGAAATACGGTTTTTTCTGATCAAGAGTTGAATGCTGTAGTGAAAAATTATCAAGGACGTTTAATTACGGCTGAAGAATTACAAGAAGCAAAAAATCAAATTACGCTGCATTATATTAACAATAATTATATTAATTCTGGCGCAATTATCCCTGATCAATCAGTGACGCAAGGTATTGTTATATTGAAAATTATTGAAGGGCATTTAACTACAGTAGAAATCTCCGGTAATGACAGTTTAGCCACTGATTATATTGAAAAACGTTTGTTAGATGCTGATTTGACTCTACTTAATTTAACAACATTGCAGGATAAATTGCAATTACTACAACAAAATCGTTTAATCAAATATTTGCGTGCAGAATTGGGTCCGGGTATTCAGTTGGGAGAGAGTATTTTAACTGTCGATATTGAGGAAGCGATCCCTTATCAACTCAATTTTCATTTTAATAATCATCGTACGCCAAGCGTCGGAGCCTATCGGGGCGAGGTGGATTTATTACACAGTAATTTGACCGGTTTATTTAGTGAAAATGGGTTGGGAGACAGTTTATATTTGCGTTACGGCTTAAATCGGGGCTTAAAGGATTATACCTTAGATTATACGATACCACTGAATCACGATGATACTACATTAACTTTGCATGTTGAACGTAGTGATTCTAAAGTTGTAGAAACGCCTTTTAATCAACTGGATATTACCAGTAATACCAATACTTATGCGATGAGTTTGAAACATCCATTTTATCGTACACCCAATCAAGAATTTGCTTTAAGCCTTAAAATGGAAAAACGTACCAGTGCAACTTATTTATTAGAAAGACCTTTTTCTTTTTCATCTGGCGTACAAAATGGTGAAAGTCGCGTTTCAGTGTTGCGTTTTGCCCAAGATTGGCTAGATCGTGATCGTACTCAAGTTATTGCAGTGCGTTCCAGCTTTAATGTTGGCTTGAATGTTTTTGATGCAACGATTAATCATGACGGTTCTCCAGATAGCCGTTTTTTCACTTGGTTAGGACAATTTCAATGGGTCAGACGATTGGATTTTTTAACTAGCCAATTATCATTTCGCACCGATTTACAATGGGCAAGAGATAGTTTATTACCTTTGGAAAAATTCTCACTAGGCGGTGCTTCAACAGTGCGTGGTTATCGAGAAAATTATTTGGTTTACGATAGCGGTCTTGCAACTTCAATCGAATGGCGTATTCCAACTCCCATCAAATTACCGCTCCCTTATTTCAGCAATAATCCAGAAGAAGGCACTTTATACGTAGCACCTTTTATTGATTATGGTCATGCTTGGAATGTGCGCGGTGAAACGACTCATTCTGATGATATTGCCAGCGTTGGTGCTGGTTTAATTTGGCAAATCAATGAAGGCACTTATGCAGAAGTCTATTGGGGTAAGGCTTTAAGTAAAAATAATGATGAATTACAAGAATATGATTTGCAAGATCGTGGAATACATTTTGAATTTAACGTACGATTTCCATTTTAATTACAATGCTTTGCCCCAGTCCAATTTAGCGCGCAATGTTGCATAATGATCATGTCCTTGTGGATGAATGAGACGGATGTATTGACGCTTTTCAATCACAACACGATCGCCAGGAATGAGATGTTGCGACAAAATACCATCGCCATTGAGTTGTGCTTGTCCGGTTTGTCCCGTATCAATTGTAATTTCAATACAACTATCCCCATCAACAACGAGTGGACGACTACTGAGCGTGTGAGGACAAATAGGGACTAAAACTAACGCGTTCATTGACGGATGAATAATGGGACCGCCAGCTGACAACGCATAAGCCGTAGAACCTGTAGGTGTCGCAATCACAATGCCATCAGATCGTTGCCAGTTGACAAAATGTCCATTGATCGTTGTTTTAAAAGTCAGCAAATGGGATATACTCCAACGATGAATAACCATATCATTCAAAGCACTGGCATAAGAAAGACACTCATCTTCTCGATAGACTTCAGCATGAATGAGAAAACGTTCTTCTTCTAAAAAAATTCCGTTTAGAATTGCATTTAAATGAGGTTCCATCTCAGTTGGGCAAATATCAGTCAGAAAGCCCAATTTGCCTAAATTAATCCCTAATAAACTGACATCATATTTTGCCAATAATCGGGCAGCATGTAGCAAAGTGCCATCACCACCCACGACAATGACTAAATCGCATCCACCCAATACTTCGGTATTTGTAGCAATTTTAACATTTTGATCAGAAAGCAATTTAGCACCCGTTGCATCCACCATAATATCCAATTGTCGCTGGTGCAAATAAGCCACTAACGCTTGCAAACAACCGATAACACGTGGATCACCTTGCTTAGCAATAATCCCTATATTTTTAAACATAGAAAGTTCGATAGTCACTATATTCCATTGAAAGTATACTATTTTATAATCACTTAAGGTAACGATAAAACAGAATGAATACATTGCTCTTTAAATGGTTTAATCACATTAGCCACATGTACCGGGAAGTGATTGGCTACTTTATCAAGAAAATATTGGTTTAACGTTTGCTTAATCACAGGAAATGCAATGTTATCCCAAGGAATTTCTGCTTCTGAAAATAAGGCAACTTCTAAACTTTCACTGCCCGGTGCAAATTTTGGTTCTGGCAATTCTGCACGAAACATAAAATAAACTTGACTAATATGTGGCAAACTAAACACGGTATATAATTGTAAATTCACTACTTTTGCTTCTGCTTCTTCCCAAGTCTCACGCATAGCTGCTTGTTCAGTGGTTTCATGATTTTCCATAAAACCCGCGGGCAATGTCCATAAACCATAACGCGGTTCAATTGCCCGTTTGCACAACAAAATACGATCTTGCCAAACCGGTAAACAACCCACTACTAATTTAGGATTTTGATAATGAATCGTTTGACAAGACTCACAAACAAAACGCACGCGGTTATCTCCTAGTGGTACTTTAGCAACAACCGGTGCAGCACATTGACTACAAAATTTCATACAAATTAATCTACTTTATATAATTGACTGCACATTTTCTTTATGTTTTTCATTACGATAAACATCAACACGTGCAGGAGGTAAATTGCTCCACACAAATTTATGTGCAATAGAATGAAAATGACGCGGTAAGTGTAACATTTTGCCACGCAAATCATAAGTAAATTGAATAAACAATCCCCCATTAGGTAACAATAAGTCGACTTGTTTTAAGATACTTTGCACTAATGCAACAGGAAAAGCACGTAAAGGCAAACCTGATACCACCACACTGACTTGGTGCGCCTTATCACCTAACAATTCTTTTAGATGAGATGCATCACCTTCAATAACAAATGCTTGAGGGAATTGTTTGCGCAAATATTCGACTAATTTCGTCGAACGTTCTACTAAAATCAATCGTTCAGCTGGAATTCCATAGGCTAATAACGCAGCGGAAATACTACCAGTGCCTGCACCTAATTCTACGACAAAGCCCTGACTATCTAGCGGAACGAAATTAGCTAACGCTTTTGACAATTTGCGTGAACTAGGACAAGCCGCGCCCATCGCACGAGGATTGTGCAAAATTTCGCGGGTGAATAAGATTAAGGGCGAATGAAAAAAACGAGAAGGTGGCTTATCAATCCTTTCTTCTGTTGTAGAATGGTTAGTATTAAAAATTTTAGCTACTGATTGTTGAACAACCGCACGCGCTTTTGTTATTTTCCGACGGATCACAGATATTTTCCTTACGATATATTAATTATTATTATCTAATGTAATATCAGATAACCTGCAAGTTTCCACTATCATAGCATGTTTAGTATGAAAATAGGTTGCAGAACGCGCACTAGATCAGGGCAAACGCATTAAAATTTGCATAAAAAAAATAAAGTTACCACGTAGGTTTGATTAGCGTAGCGTAATCGGACGCATGTTTATTAGATTAATAACTCACCTTACGCAGACAAAATTTTGTAGCTTGTAGGGTGTATAAGCGAAGCGTCATACACCTTTGTGATGTTGAAATTGCTTGGTGCATGACGGCTTACGCCTTATGCACCCTACTTTACTACGCGGGCTACTTGCTTCTTGAACAGACACTACCAAGCTGAGCTTGGTAGCGAGTTATAATTGTGGTTACAAAATCTTACTTTAACGTCACACGATTCATATCTAAGTTGAATGAAAAACTAGGAAAACTTTGAGTCATCCACACATCATACAATTGTGTTCCACCAAATATACCCGGTACACGTACACATGGTATATGTAAATTTCCATCAGCACTATAATCAGCCGTACAATCTCCACTAGAAGTTACTGGTGAAGAAGTAGATGGTGTTGTAGTTGAACTACAAGCAGTTGTTCCTTGTATACCGCGTACTTTAACATCAGACAAACGATCATCTGATTTGATACCTTCAATGGCAACACGTTCAAAAATAGTATTAGCATCAAAAGTAATTGGTTCCCCAACAAAAACTTGCCCATTTGTATAGACTTTTGCAACTCCATTTTGAGCAATAATCTTAATTTCATTAAAGGCATCACCTTTAGTCCACCCTGGTACGTCACAACAGTGACTGTGTCCTCCTTCTCCAATACCGTTGGTTGTAAAGTTACCACCACTAGTAAATTCAAAAGAAAATCCTTTATTGTCTGCTGTCAAAATTTTTATTCCTTTTTGATCTCCAGCAAAATCTACGGTTACAATAACTTCAAAATCCCCACTTAATTGACCAATTACTTGCACATTACCTACTTTAGTAGGAGATATCGTTGTTAACCATTGTATTTTGTCAGTGCAAGAAGTTTCTGAAGGCTTAAGACAACCCTCTTTCACCACCAAATTTTCACCTGCTGTTGCACCCACTGCCATTGTGCTAGCATCCAACATAAAATCCTCTGCAAACACAGTGGTTGCATAACTCGACAAAATAGCAAATAATATTGTTGTTTTACGAAACATAGAAACTCCCTTTGTGATTTAACTATCGATTTCATAAGAAAATTGTACTGTAGTTATATCACTCTTATTTGTCCACACAGTGATATTGACTTTTTACCCAATTTATGTTTTTTTATACTCGTTACAGTGTGCTGTTATGAATGTCTCTGAAAGAATTAGATTATTTCGGCAACGAAAGAATTGGACACAAGAAGAAGTTGCAGAGCAATTAAAAATGTCACCCAATGGGTATGGAAGTATTGAACGAGGAACTACTGAAATTACATTACGTCGATTAGAGCAACTTGCTGAAATATTTGGAATAAGTCTAGCAGAATTACTTAATATTGATGGAAAATTCGTGTTTAGTCAGGGAGATAATCATAGCAATAATAACAACCATTTTAGTGTAAATAATCAACCCACAACAGAATTAGAATATAAATATCAATTAGAAAAACAATCTATTATCATTCAAAAATTAGAACAAGAAATCACCTACCTAAAAGAAATTATCACTCTATTAAAGAAAGAAACATAATCATTGTTTTTGAAAATGCTCGTTACCAAATTCCATTTGGTAATGCCTGTCTGCAAGCCCGTGTAGGTCCGATTAGCGTAGCGTAATCGGACGCATGTTTATCAGATTAATAACTCACCTTACGCCGACAAAATTTTGTAGCTTGTAGGGTGTATAAGCGAAGCGTCATACACCTTTGTGATGTTGAAATTGCTTGGTGCATGACGGCTTACGCCTTATGCACCCTACTTTACTTATATCGAACTCACGTTATTTAGAAAGTAGTCAATATTTTTTACTGACTGGTGAAATAGATGACGGTATCATGATTCCGCATAACAAAATCCACTGATACCAGCGAGATTTTTTACAGCTCGCTACCAAGCATATAGACTGTAAAAGAACCCCCAATCCAGCGTATAATGACAGAATAATTTAGATATTTATAAATGAGAGACCTTTGCACATTCCCTTTAAATCGCGTAAAATTTGTATACTAAAAAAGTCA
>DYNN01000048.1 GCA_020721045.1 Thiomargarita sp.
GTAAATCCGAATCTTCTTTGATCTGACGACTGTACTTTCTAAGTCCGTACAATCTGCAAGAGAAGACGTGAACGATTGATAAGAGGTCGCTGACAAGTTCTGCTTGTGGTGACAACTTACTTTCATCGAGAACCACGATGGTGCAATTGTATTTTTTGACAACAGATTCAATAAGTTCAAATCCAAACCGACACAACCTGTCTTTGTGTATGACAACAATTTCTGCGACATCACTAGACAGGATTCGTTCCAATAGGGCGTTAAATCCTTTTCGCTTGAAGTTGAGTCCACTGCCAATGTCTGTGATAAGTTCATGATTTAGATACAGATTTTTTAAAGTTACACTATATTAAAACTATTATCAACCGTTATTAATTATTTCGGTAACAGTGCAATGCTCCTGTTCACTTGATAAAGTTACATAATTCGTACTGCTAACGATATGCAGCATCTTTCGCACGATCTTTCGCTAATTGTTGCTCGTAAACAGCACCCAATGCTAATAATTTTTCTTTAGTCATTAATAGTTCGTTGTGTTGTTCACCGCAGTATTCAAAATTATTCGTTTCAACAATGGAATCTACTGGACAAGATTCTTCACAAAACCCACAAAAAATACATTTGGTTAAATCTATATCATAACGCGTTGTGCGTCTTGTACCATCATCACGTTCTGCGCATTCAATAGTAATGGCTAATGCTGGGCAAACTGCTTCACACAATTTACAAGCAATACAACGTTCTTCACCATTAGGATAGCGACGTAACGCATGTTGTCCGCGAAAACGGGGAGATAGCGGCGTTTTTTCTTCAGGATAAAAGACAGTTATTTTGCGTGCAAACAAGTACTTACCTGTTACTCGCAAACCTTGAATTAATTCCCACAAAAATAATCTTTTTACATAATTTTTAATCGCATTCATATCATCTTCAATCCACAATAGTTAAACAAACCAAGGCGGTAATTTGGCTAACACCGCTATTCCAACGACTACAATCCATACAATCGTAATAGGAATAAATACTTTCCAACCTAAACGCATAATTTGATCATAGCGATAACGTGGAAAAGTGGCGCGTAACCATAAGAATGAAAACATAAAAACTGATACTTTTGCTAGAAACCAAAAGATGTTTGGTACCCATGCAAATAGCGGTTGTAAAAACGTTCCTTCAAAAGGTGATAACCAGCCGCCACAAAACATCAACACCGCCAAAGCCGACACCAAAATAATATTAGCATATTCAGCTAAGAAGAAAACCGCGAATAACATACCAGAATATTCAACATGAAATCCAGCAACAATTTCAGATTCGCCTTCTGCTACGTCAAAGGGTGCACGATTGGTTTCTGCGACTGATGAAATATAATAGATAGCAAATAAAGGAAATAATGGTAACCAATACCAATGCAAAACACTACCTTGTTGTGCTAAAACAATATCGCTTAAATTTAAACTACCCGCAGCCATTAACACGCCCACTAAGGCAAATCCCATTGCAATTTCATAAGAGACAATTTGTGCTGCTGAACGCATAGCACCTAAGAAAGCATATTTGGAATTAGATGCCCAACCGGCAATGATAATACCATAGACACCCACAGAGGTCATTGCCAAAATATACAATAAACCCGCATTGATATCTGCCACAACCCAACCTTCTGCAAAAGGAATCACAGCCCAAGCTGCCAATGCAGGTGCTAAAGATAAAACTGGTGCAAATACAAAAAGAAAGCGATTTGCATTAGTTGGTATAATAATCTCTTTAAACATTAATTTAATCGAATCTGCAATGGGTTGTCCAAAGCCACGCAAATGTCGTAATCCGGGAATAATATCGAAGTTGACGCGATGAGGTCCAATCCGGATTTGCATAAAACCGATAATTTTACGCTCTGCCAATGTGAAATAAGCAACAGCCGCTAACAGAGGAATAATCACTGCAACGATTTTCAACAGAGTAATGCCTAAATAAATAAGTGTCTCCATATATTCACTTCCAAAGATTAAAGTATTAGAATTTTTTATATTAAAAACAATGTAGTAATGACTTCGTTCTTCATTTTTAAAGCTTGCATTACTTATGAAAAATTTAACGGTTGAGTCAAAAATAACTCATAATTTCCCCTAAACACACACAACATTGTAATTATACGTAACTATACCACACCCGTAAACTGATTCTCACAATTCTTCTCAACTAGCTGATGAAAAGTGTTCTATTTGTATGAGTTATTTAAAGGTAGATAGAAAATGTTTTGAGCGAGTATAATAAACTATCTTTTCAATGTAGGAAAATTAAGATGCCAAAAAAAGGTTCATTATTATACAAACGATTGATTTATATCTTAGTTTTTGGGATGAAAAAAATACCTTTAGTAGGAGAAGTGATTGAATTTGCTGACGGTTGGCGTAAGATTGAAGGCAAATTGCAAGAAGAACAAGCGCAATTACAAGTGGCTGAACGCATTGAACAATTAGAAGAAGCCATGCATATGACACCTCAGGAAGTGCGTCTGATTGGGCAAGAAATGATCACTGATGCACGTCGTCAAGGTCACACGATTTCAAATGAGCGTGAACAAGCGATTATGGCGATTGCTGCGACCATGCCTGCGGTAGTGCGTGAACGGACTCAAGCCACTTTGCATCAAGCACGGCATCATCACACTGCTATTGAAACCGTATTTCCCATTAGTAATCAATCAGATAGTGTTGAACAAGATCGTTTTTATAATTCATTAATTCCTACTCGACGTTCTTGTTTTGAGCCTAAAGCATTAGTGCCTAATAAAATGCCAGCGTGGGAATTGGTGCAATTAGTAGGAATGGGTGGATTCGGTGAAGTATGGCAAGTGCAACATCCTCATTTGTTTGATTATTATGCGGTTAAGTTTTGTTTGGATCAAAATAGTGCAAAAAGTTTACGAAAAGAAGTGCGCGCTTTGTTGGAATTGCGAAAAACATTACCTAAACATCCCAATATTGTTGAATTGATTGAATTAAATTTAGATCATGAACCGTATTGGTTAGCCTTTGAATTTGTTGAAGGTGGGACGTTAGAGGCATTAATGCGGGCTAAATTGTTTACGTGGCAAGAAGCATTAGCGATTTTGCATCCTGTGATTGCGGGCATGGCTGAAGTACATAAAGCGGGCATTATTCATCGTGATTTAAAACCAGCTAATATTTTATTGACTAAAAACGGAATTGCTAAAATTGCGGATTTTGGAATTGGCAAGGTATTGACGAAAACCCAACCACAGAGCCGTTTGACGCAATTGACGTTTGTGGGAGCAGGTAGTTTTGGGTATATGTCACCAGAGCAAGCAGAGGGTAAACCGGCGCATTCGAGTGATGATGTGTATGCGTTGGCAGTGATTTTGTTGCAGATGTTGACAAGTTCATTGCAATCGCCGCGTTTTGTACATAGAACGATCAATGGATTAAAAATCCCTAAAGCATTGCAAACGATTTTGTTAGATTGTTTGGAAGAACCACGTGAATCACGGATTCAAACAGCAGGGGAATTATTAGAAAAAATTAAGGGAATAGGGCAAACCACTCAAACGCTACGTGTGGAAATTAAAGAATCATCACCACCAAAATCTGAAACGCCTAAAACTGGTCAAGTCTTCCAAGACAAATTAAGAGACGGCACTCTCGCTCCTAAAATGATTTGGTTACCTCCCGGTGAGTTTATGATGGGCGATAACAATGGTGATAGTGATGAAAAACCCGCTCATAAAGTCAACATTGCCTATCCATTTGCAATGGGTGTGTATCAAGTAACAGTAGGAGATTTCAAGAAGTTTATACAAACAGCTCAATATAAAACAGAAGCAGAAAAAGGGGATGGTGCTTATGTGTGGACTGGCAGTACTTGGGAGGAAAAATCTGATGCCAATTGGAAAAATCCCTATATCAAACAAGATGATAATCACCCTGTTGTTTGCATAAGTTGGAATGATGCGAAAGCTTATTATCAATGGTTAAGTGACCAAACAGGTAAAGAATATCGTTTACCCAGTGAAGCAGAATGGGAATATGCGTGTCGTGCCGGTTCTACTGGTAAATATTGTTTTGGTGATGATGAAAAGCAATTAAAGGATTATGCATGGTATAGTAATAATTCTGGCAGTAAAACACATCCTGTAGGGGAAAAGAAGCCGAATAAATTTGGTTTATACGATATGCATGGAAATGTGTGGGAATGGTGTGAAGATGAATGGCATAGTGATTATAAGGGTGCACCGACTGATGGAAGTGCTTGGATGTCCGGTAGTAGTGATGCGCATCTCCTTCGTGGTGGTTCTTGGAACGACAATGATAATAACTTGCGTTGTGCCGACCGTGATAGGAACGATACTACTGACAGGAACGACAGCAGGGGTTTTCGTCTTTCCAGGATGTAAATCTTGGTACTTTATCCCTGTAACCCTTTATCTTTTTACTCTTTTTTCTTTTACGTCCCCCCGCTTGCGGGGGTCGCGATATTTTTTAATAATCTCGTCCCAACGGTCTCCGTTGGGACAAGAAACGCTCTCTCTAGTTATTTACTGTTTTCCGTTTTCTCTGTATTATCTTTACATTTTCTAATTCAATAATATGCGCCTAATATTATGATAAAAAATCTGCTGTATTTGTCTGATTACCAAGCCATAATTTACCGTATTGAAGCCCAATCTCTCGTCAAACAATACAGTTGCCAAAATGATAATATAGTTGATTTTATTGCGTATTTAAAAAAATATGGTAAAGCCTCTTTAGCAATTTTGGTAGACACCGCACAAGAAGAATATCAAACAGTGTTATTACCGCATGTTTTAGGCAAAGATCGGCAAGATCAGTTAAAACACAAAATGCGACGACTTTTTGAACGTACGCCTTACACTTACGCAATGGTGCAAGAACGTGAAAAGATGGGACGTAGAGATGATCGTGTGTTATTTTCTGCTTTAAATAATCAAGAAATTTTAACAGCTTTGATCAATGCATTAACAGATCATAAAATACCGATTATCGGCATTTATTCAGTGCCTTTGCTCAGCCAACAATTATTGAAATATTTCTCACTACCCGTCAATCAAGCTGATAAAAATTATTTACTTTTACTCAATCACACACCAGCTATTAGTCCGCATAATTTACAAGGGTTACGACAAACTTTATTTATAAATCAACAGTTTCAGTTAAGTCGTCTTATTCCTTTGAATACCAATCAACCAAATGAATATGCAGATTATATTATTAATCAATTAATTAGAACGCAACAATACCTTCACAGTAAACGCCTATTACCACAGTCAGCGATGTTATCGGTTATCATTATGACTCAAGCGATTTTATTGCCTGAATTAGTGAGCCAATTTAAACAAAAAAAGTTATCCACAATAAAATTATATCCGATTGATATTACAGCATTTCTACAAATTGATCATGCAAAGGAGGAACAGCAATATTTACATTCACTACTGGCTCACTTTTCACTGAAACGTACACCTAAAAATCACTATGCCACGTTAAACGAACGACGTTATTTTGTTTTTAAGCAGTTACGTATAGGATTATACTTAATCGCTTTAATGTTATTATCAAGTAGTGGCGCAATTAGTTATACGACTTGGCAAGCATCAAATCAATTAGAACAGCAAATTCAATCAGTTAACGATAATATTCAACAACAACAACGCTTGTTGGAACAACGACGCGCAAATATTCCGGTCTTACCGATTGATTTAGCACATTTTCGCAATGTTGTTGAGACGGGGCAATATATTACAGCGCAACATATTCAACATCAACAAATGTGGGAGAAAATTAGCCAAGTATTAACACGTCATCCTAATTTATTACTAACGGAATTGGAATGGGGTGTAAGTGATTCTTCTGAAAAGATTTTTACTGCCACTGTTGAAAAAGAAGATAAAGAAATGGATGCAATTTCATCACCGATAATGTATCCAACTGAAATAATAGAAGAAGCAAAAATAAGCGATCATTTTATTGAAGGAGTGCGTTTACACGGTAAAATTTCGCCATTTGACGGTAATTATCGAGTTGCTTTAAAGTTATATAATGATTTTATTACTGATTTACAGCAACAGCAGGCGTGGACAGTGGAAAAAACTGCACCGCCTTATGGCACTGAGTTACGGCAGGGACAAATTGGTACGCAGATAGAAGTAACAGAAGCCCCTTTTGCTGTAGAAATTTTAGTAAAACATGCTTATCAACAGAATTAAGCTAATGTTGCCAAATATATGGATCAACTAGAAATTTGTGTGGCATGATATTTGTAGTATACTTAAACTACAATTATGATAACGAAAACAACGAATACCCATAATCCTTTCTCGGTTGAATTAATTAATAAAATTCCTTTTTACTTAGAAGAAACGGATTGGGAAACCTTGCTAAATCGACTCGGCTTATTAAATTACCGTGCTACGATTATTGGACGTGAAGGGCAAGGTAAAACAGCTTTGTTAAGGGCTTTAGCTGAGCAATTACAAGCGCGTGGTTTTACAATTAAATTGCTATATTATACCAAGCAGCGTGACAATTACTCTATTTCCTTTATTAATCAATTTATCCAAGAATTACAATCCGATGATTTTATTCTACTGGATGATGCAGAACGATTTTCATGGCTTGCTTGGCAATGGTTTCAACGTGGTATTACACACAAAATAAAAGGTTTAATCACTACGCAACGATTAGCCAGTCGTTTGCCTGTACTTTATGAATGCCATTCTTCGTATAAAACACTCAATTATTTGTTAAATAAGTTACTCATCCAACCGAAAGAAGCTTTTATTTTTCGCACCGAAGCGTTACAATTATTTGAAAGTCATCATGGTAATTTATCAATTATTTTCAATGAGTTATACCATTATTATGCGCAATTAGAAAATATTAATAGAGACGATATAGAAATTAGCTAGCTAAACATGTCAAAACAAGTACAAATAGCGATATAATAACGGGTCATTTACAAAAGATTTATGTCATAAAAGACGTAAATTTATTACAATTGCTGCATTCGACACTTAAAAATATTGCCATTAGGGCGAAATAATTCAAGGAGATTCATGTATGACTGATAAATACTCGGCGTTGCCCCTTATCAATTTAAATGAACACAGTGGGTTTCAATCATATGAACTTGCGGGTCATACTAACGAAAATAGTCCAGCCATCAAAGTAATGACAGATTTTAAACACGTTGCACCAGTTACAATTGACGAAGATGTAAGAATTGATGATGCCTTAGATAAAATGCGTGTTTATGGGGTAAGGTTGTTGTTAGTCATAGATAACGATAAAGAAGTGATGGGAATTATTTCTGCTAAAGATATTCAAAGCGAAAAGCCCGTTAAAATTAGCCAAGAAGCGCGTATTTCTCGTGCTGATATTCGGGTTAATATGATCATGTCACCCCGTTCTGAAATGAAAGTCCTCAACATGGCAAATGTTGCCAATGCGCAAGTAGGTGATATTATAAGAACTTTGAAACAATATGGTCGCCAACATTTACTGGTTGTTGATTCTGATGTCACTAACTCTCGACAAAAAGTGCGCGGTTTATTCTCTACCACTCAAATCAGTAAACAATTAGGTAAAGATTTGTTAGTTATTTAGTTGCGCACCCATGTGACACCAACGAATAGAATTGTTGATATCTAGTTTAAAAGCCCCCTTAAGCTTAAATAAAATAGCATCAGGGGGCAATAGCTTTATTCTTCAGAATCAGTATAATAAACTTCTAATAACAGTAACTTGTGTACTTAATCATCCGCCTTATTTCACTCATCGGTTACCTTCTGTGGAGAATTTGGCTATGGCTATGGCTTATTGCCTGCTTGGCATTGCTTGCACTGGTTTTATTGTTTCCACGCCTACCAGAATACCGTATAGAAATTTCACAATGGTTAACTATTGTTTTAGAACAACCTGTTTTAATTGGAAAAATCGATACATTTTGGTCAGACGGATTGCCCACGATTGCCCTATACCGGATTGAATTTTTAGACCCACAAACCAATAAAAATTTAGCAGACATTGCACAATTACAAGTTTCTTTTGACGTATTAGAATCACTATACTACTGGCAACTCATTACCAAAGATGCCAGTATAAAAGGAAGCCAACTGAGTTTAATTCATCAAGTTGATGGTAGTATTGTTCTAAAAGGTTTACCTGCGATTGCGACAACCAATACACCGATAGCTTCCACAGAACCACCCCTATTATTACAATGGCTATTACAACAAACTCATCTTTCACTACATGCTTCGACTTTAACGCTATTAGAACCAAAACAACCCCCATTGAATTTGACCAATCTGCAAGTCACAATTCACACACAAGGTACAGAACATCTGATTTCAGGTACAACAGAACTGCCAGAAAATGTAGTGCAAGGCGTACGTGGTGGACAATTTAATTTCGATTTATTAACTACTTGGCACAAAGCGCGTTTGCTCAGCGTTAAAGGCACCTTCGCCTTGCAAGAAGCTAAATTTGTTTCATCCGCATTAGAAAAAATTGCCACTTGTACACCACCTACTTGCCAACGCGGCGTATGGGGCTTTTTATTACCTCAAATGAGTGGACGTATACAAGCCAGCCAACAAATTAACGGCATGTGGCAAGTCATAGTGAAAGATTTACTACTGAAAGATCAACAACAACGCTGGCTACTCAGTGAAGCCAAATGGTACATTATTCCTACACCACATTTTTTTCAAATAGTTGGTTCAGCCAGTGAAATTGATTTAGGAAAATTATTAAATTGGATCAATGATATAGCAGGAGATGCCAACCCCGCATTACGTGAAACTATTGCGGCTTTACATCTGCAAGGTAAATTATACGATATTCGTTGGCAATATGTACCACACGAAACCAATAAATGGCGTTTTCATAGTCGTTTCACAGACTTAGGCATGATCAATCAAGGAGAATTACCTTCTATTCGGGATTTATCTGGTGAAATGGACATTGCACCTCAGGGAGGTTCATTATACTTTGCTCAAGCCAACTTAAGCGTGCAAGCAAACCAACTATACACACATCCACTCGCATTACAAAAAGTCAATGGCACGGTAAGATGGGAGCAAGCACCAGACGGTTGGTGGGTTAAAATTAAAGATTTACAAGCCATTGATTTAAAAAACACATTAGTTAAAATCCAAGGTAATATACTATTCCCAGCTCAATCCACTATACCACAAAGCGATATCTCTATTCGTCTCAGTCAAACTTCGGTGACTCAAGTCCCTTATTATGTCCCAGATAAAATTTTACCCGATTTATATCAATGGCTTAATGATGCTTTTATTTCAGGACATCTCAATTCTGTAGAAATGCGATTACAAGGGGCTATTAATCAACTATTCGACCCAAAAAAACCTAGTTTTCAACTCTATGCACAAGTAAAAAATGTCACTTTAGATTACGCAAAAGGCTACCCTAAATTACGACAACTAAATGCAGATATTACGATTAAAAACAACCAATTAACAATTACATCAGCCCAAGGGAAAATTTTTGATAGTCAAATTCAAAAAGTCACTACAACCATAGAAAATTTAACTAGTAACAATGCTATTTTAATCGTCAACGGTAAAATAAAAGGAAAAGCCATTGATGGGCTCCGTTATGTCAAAGAAAGTCCATTAGATCAAACAATTAAATTAGATGATTTAGATATTAAAGGGCAAATTAGTTTACAACTTGACCTACAAATACCTTTTAGCGATAAAGCAACTAAAATCAAAGGAGAAATTACCTTTAATGATGCAAAAGTTCGCTATAAAGGGATTAATGCCACATTAGAACAAGTCAATGGACAATTCAATTTTACCGAAAACGGCGTTTTTACCAAGAATTTAGTGGGTAAAGCCTTTGATAAATCAATTAATTTAGCTATTAAAACTTTAACTCACGCACAACCTACCCGTTTACAAATTCAACTAACGGGACAAGCCGATCGACAATTTTTAACGCAACAATTGCCACAGCTTCAAGCGAATTTAGCAGATTTGCCGATTTATCCCCGTTTATCTGGTACTATGGACTGGCAAACAACGATAGAAGTGGTTTCTACAACACCCACTAAAACAACTGAAATTCATTTTGAAGCCGATTTAACCAATATGGCAATTGAACTACCTGCGCCTTTGAATAAATCGCAAAAAGATAAAACAATTTTGAGTTTCAGCACGCAACTCTCTGATAAAAATGACTATTTACGTTTTCGTTATGGAGACATTATCAATGGTGTTTTTATTTTTGATCAACAGGGTATTACCAAAGGTACGCTGCTTTTTGGGATAGAATTAGCACAACTTACTAAAAACAGCGGCTTACGTTTAATGGGACATTTACCCTATTTTTCACTGACGGAATGGTTGCCATTATTGCCGGCATCCAACAGCGATAAAAAACCGCTTAACCTACTGTTAAATCTGGATGTAGATAATTTAATCCTGTTTGATCAATCAATTAAAGATGTGCATTTACAAACAGAATATCTTGAATCAACATTGCGTTTTGCGATTACAGGTGACAATATTGAAGGTAATATTATCTATAATAATCAACAACAACCCGCATTATTAGACATTGCGTTTAAACATTTACTGCTAAAATCACCCAAAAAACCAGCTGAGTCGACTAAAAGCTCAGTCGATCCACGCACTTTACCAAAAGTAACCTTTTATTGTCGAGATTTTAATTTTGAAAACAATAAGTTAGGTACAATAAATTTAGAAACTCAACCAACAAAACAAGGTTTAACTTTAAAAGGAACTGCAAAAACAAAATATAGTACTCTCCATCTTCAAGGGCAATGGAACCAATTACCCCAACAATCACAGACACAATTGACAGCATTATTAACTAGCTACAACGCCGCGGAAATGCTCAAACAATTTGGTTTTCAAAAATCACCAATTACAGCAAAAAGTGTAGAAATTCAACTACAAGCACATTGGCAAAATGCACCTTATACTGTTGAATTTGATAAAATTACCGGTAATTTAGATATTTTAATTAAAGAAGGGGAAATTATTGATGTTGATCCAGGCGTTGGTCGACTATTTGGTTTATTTGATTTGCGTAGTTTGCCACAACGCTTATCGCTTGATTTTAGAGATATTTTTAATAAAGGTTTTGCGTTTACCACCCTTGCTGGCAACTTTGATGTTCGGGCAGGTCATGCTTATACCGACAACACCATTTTACAAGGACCTGCCGCACACATTAAATTTCAAGGACGTACCGGCTTAGTTGCTCATGATTACGAGCAAACTGTGACAGTTATTCCACATGTTTCAAATGCAATTCCGGTGGCGGGTGCGTTGGTGGGTGGCTTAGGTATTGGTGCTATTGCTTTGATTATACAAGCTTTATTGGAAAGCGAAATTGAAAATGCAATCAGTTATGACTATAGCATCACCGGCAGTTGGGAAAAACCAGTGATCACTCCCTTATTAAGAAAAATTGAACCATCAAAATCGCTTGACGGTTTCCCACTTTCTCGCCATGAATAACTAATGAATCCAGCAATTGAACTCTTTCGTGGCATTGCCGCTTGGATGGTACTTACTTCTCATTATGCCTATCTTTTTACTTCAGAGAGAACAATCCTCAATTTTTTATGGACAGGCGTTGATTTTTTCTTTGTAATCAGTGGGTTTGTGTTTGCAAAAAACATATATAACGGTAAATTTGCACTCATTCCTTATTTTATTCGTCGTTTTTGTCGTATTTATCCACTATATTTTTTTTCGCTGTTATTATATTATTTAGTGATAGCGGATGCGCCTAACAAAACCATCATTTTTATTAAACACCTATTCTTTTTACAAACAACAGCTTCTATACAAGAAACATTCTTTTTTAATGCAGCTTATTGGAGTTTACCGGTTGAAGTCGAATTTTATCTTTGTTTGCCTTTATTCGCTATTTTAACAGCAAGGTATAAGCAATTTATTTTATTACTATTAATACTTTTTTTATTCATCAAAATAGGACTTGCCTATTATTCGACACCGACTTTACAACCTAATAATTATACTATTTTAACATTTCATTTACCCGGTCTCTTAATTGAATTTTTAGTAGGTACACTACTTTATAAAATATATCAATATTATCAAAAAGTTGAATTGAGTAAATATAATCATATTTTTCTTATTATGACGAGTTTTTATTTATTATATAGACTAAGTCGCTTTTTTATAGAAAATGGCGAGGTTGGAATCGAACAACATATTTTACTTAAAGCTTATTTTAATTTTTTCTGTGCCGTCGCTTATGCAATTTTATTATTTCCTTTTTTCTTTCTAATTACAATGCAGCAAACTAAAATAGTTAAATTATGCATGATAATGGGAAATTTAAGCTATGGCGTCTATTTATTCCATAATTTGATACCCCACTTATTTGCTCAAATGGGATATATATTAACTGGTGGATTAGCCTATTTTGTGTATTCAATAATTGTTATCATTATGAGTTTATTATTATTTTACACTTTAGAAGAACCTTTTCGGCGATTAGGCAAAAATTGGGGTAGCTACTTAGTTAAATAACCTAAATATGGCGTATACATTGAATTAAAATCAAGGTATCGATTGAATCCAAGTTACATTAGCAAGTAAAGTAGTGTATAAAATTGTCAGCAATAGATGAGAAAATTCGTTATACTTTCGCTTATTTATTCCTTTAACTGCAACAACTGATACGATGAATACCCAACACACAGCTTTGCCGCTTTGCGTTGATTTAGACGGCACTTTGATTGCTACCGACACCTTATGGGAAAGTATACTTGTACTGTTAAGAACCAACCCATTTATTGTTTTTTTACTACCATTTTGGTTATTAAGCGGTAAAGCGCACCTAAAACACAAAATTGCTCAACAAGTAACCTTATCTGTTGACACTTTACCTTATCGCGAAGAAGTAATACAATTGTTGCAACAAGAAAAAAGTAGCGGTCGTCAACTTATTTTAGCAACCGCTGCCCACTTCACTATTGGTAATGCAGTCGCCGAATACACCCAATTATTTTCTGAAGTCATTGCCAGTGATGAAAAAATCAATTTGAAAGGCAATGAAAAACGTGATCTATTAGTACAACGTTTTGGGGAAAAACAATTTGATTACATGGGTGATTCAATAGCCGATTTACCAATTTTAACTGCTGCAAATGTCGGTTATTTGGTTAATCCTAGCACTTCGCTACGCAAACGTTATCCTTCGCCACATATTATTACCGTTATTCGTCCTTCTTCTTGGAAAATATGGCTCAAAGCATTACGTCCACATCAATGGGTCAAAAATGGCTTAATTTTCTTACCGTTAGCGTTAGCACATCAATTTTTAAACTGGGGTAAATTAATTGATGGAGGTATCGCATTCCTTGCCTTTAGCTTAGCTGCTTCATCTGGTTATATTATTAACGATTTGCTAGACTTACCCGCGGATCGTATTCATCCAACTAAAAAACGTCGTCCTTTTGCTGCAGGAAAACTCTCTATTCCACAAGGCATTTTTCTTTTTATTTTCCTAGTGATAGCTAGCATTAGTTTATCATTACTACTACCTTCAGCTTTTACTGGCATGTTAGTACTTTATTTAATTATTACGATAACTTATTCATTGTATTTAAAAAAGAAAATGGTTGTCGATGTACTTGTTTTGGCGGGATTGTATACACATCGTATTGTTGCAGGCGGCATTGCGGTTAATGTCGAAGTTTCTTCTTGGTTGCTAGCATTTTCTATGTTTATATTCATGAGTTTAGCATTTTTAAAACGCTATATAGAATTATTACAACTCACAGAACGTAAATCTATTAAAAATCGTAATTATTTAATCGATGATATAGAAATGATCGCCAGCGTAGGACCAACTAATGGATATTTGGCAATTTTAGTTTTTTCCTTATATATCAATAATGAATCTACACTAACTTTGTATAAATCACCCTTTATATTATGGCTAATTTGTCCAATTTTACTCTATTGGATTACACGTATTTGGTTTCTTGCCAGACGCGGACAAGTACTTGATGATCCAGTACAATTTGCACTCACGGATAAAAATACTTGGGTGATTAGTATTTGTATTGTTATATTAGTATTACTTGGAACATTTGTGTGAACATGCGAACCACGTTGATTTGCCGCTTGCATGAAAATCAACAACAAATGACTTGGGCTCTTTTCGATACTAAACAGAATTATATCGACAGTGGAACGCAACTCGCCACACAACCATTGCCGCAATTACCTCAGGTTATTTTATTACCTACAACTGCTTTTTTAGTGACACAAATTAGCGTTCCAAGTAAAAAAAGGCAGAAAATAATACAAGCTGTACCTTATCTCCTTGAAGATCAATTAATTGATGAAGTAGAAAATTTACATTTTGCTTTAGGTGAACGCGATACTGAAACTAATTTGTTAACTGTGGCAGTGATTGCGCAACAACAGCTACAAAAATATTTAGAAATACTGCAACCCATTAATTTAAAATCAGTTATTTGCACATTAGATATTTTTGCTGTTCCCAAACCCACAGAAGGATGGGGATTATTACGATTGGAAAACTCTGTATTAATGCGTACACAAAATAGTGGTTTTGCAATCGAACCGCACTGTTTATCTTTGATATTACAGTCAATTACACAATTACCATCGCAAATTACAGTATTTGGCAATGTGGCAAAAATAGATAATAGTTTGATGACTGAACTTTATGGATTAGGCATTCCAATTATTGAAGAAACTCAGCCACAAGATGGGGTTGCATGGTGGCAACTTGGATTAAAGAGTTCTAAGCCAATCAATGTGTTGCAAGGTTTTTATCGTCCAATTAATCAAGCAGTTATTGTATGGCGACCTTGGCGATTAACAGTATTTTTATTGTTTATTTTGATAATTGTAACAATAACGACACAAATAATCACTTTACGACAATTAGAAAATCAACGGCAACAATTGAGTCATCAGATAGAAACGGTGTATCAGAATACTTTTCCTGAAGCGCGCAAAATAGTGAATCCTAAAGCACAAATGGAACAACAATTGACAACATTAAGAGCAAAAACAGGTAGTTATCAGAAAAAAGGTGATTTTTTAACTCTTTTAACTCAATTGAGTCCTTTTTTATCAAAATTACCTGATTTACAATTGAAGCGAATAGATTATCTAAATTCTTATTTTGATATTTCACTGGCGACAACCCATTTACAAGCTTTGGATCAATTAAAACAATCGTTACAACTAATTAATTTACAACTAGAAATAAAAGCGGTTACTAGTCACAATGAGAAAGTTGAAGCGCAATTACGTATTAGTCAGCCATGAAATTTAGAAAGTAATCTGTGAAATTAATTGACATTTATATTAGACGCAACGTATTGACCAATATTTTACTGGTTTTATTAATACTCGTTGGTTTATTTACTTTTTTCTCATTTATTGACGAATTAGACGATATTGGCAAAGAACGATATGGTATATTGCAAGCTATACAATTCGTTGCTTTAGAAATTCCACGTCATATTTATGAATTATTTCCATCGGCTACACTGTTGGGTAGTCTTCTCGGTTTGGGCATGATGGCGAATCATAATGAATTAACCGTTATTCGTGCGGCGGGTGTTTCTATTTTGCGTATTGCATTGGCTGTTTTTAAAGTGGGCATTGTGTTAACGCTCATTGCCATGTTGATTGGCGAAACCTTAGCACCTTATAGTGAGCAATATGCCCGTAATTCAAGGGCATTGGCGCAGTCAGAACATAATTTAATGGCATTTAATAGTCGTTACGGTTTTTGGGCGCATGATAGCAACAATTTTATCAATATTTCCGTGATTTTATTTGATGGCGGTTTTGGTGGAATTACTTTGTATCAATTTAATCAACAGCAGCAATTACAACATATTATCTACGCAGATCGCGCATATTACGAAAATGGTCAGTGGTTATTAGAGCAAGTCAAAAAAACGTCAATTGGTGCTACTCAAGTCACTTCGCAACAGTTAGATAAAATAACATGGAACGCGATTTTGAATCCAGAATTAGTTAAATTAGTAGTGATTAATCCGCAAAAACTATCTAGTTTCGGTTTGTTAAAATATATCCGTTATTTAAAGCAGAATGCTCAAGATTATTCTCGTTACGAATTGGCATTATGGTCACGTTTAAGTTATCCATTGGTCAGTATCACAATGATATTCTTAGCGATTCCTTTTATTTTTGGCTCATTACGTAGTGTATCGATTGGACAACGTATTTTGGTTGGCGCATTATTGGGAATCGGTTTTTATATGTTAAATCAAATTAGTAGTTATATTGGTTTAGTTTACGGATTACATCCAGCGATGAGTGCGTTATTGTCTCCAGTCATTTTCCTAATAACAGCAATTATATTAATGCGGCGTACGATATGAATTTATTGGCTAATCAAAAAGTTATATTGGGTATTACGGGCAGTATTGCAGCTTATAAAAGTGCTGATTTAGTGCGACGTCTGCGTGAGCAGGGTATTATTGTACGTGTAGTGATGACGATGGCAGCGACTCAATTTATCACGCCTTTGACTTTACAAGCAGTATCAGGCAATCGGGTTCACACTGATTTATTGGATGTAGAGACTGAAATGGCAATGGGACATATTGAATTAGCACGTTGGGCGGATTTGATTTTAATTGCGCCGGCGAGTGCTGATTTTTTAGCCAAGTTGACTTATGGACATGCGGATGATTTATTGTCAACATTATGTCTTGCGACGGCTGCACCGATTGCTGTTGCGCCGGCAATGAACCAACAAATGTGGCAGGCGTTTATCACCCAAGAAAATTGCAAAAAGTTACAACAACGTGGCATTCATTTTTTTGGTCCAGCAACGGGCGCGCAAGCGTGTGGTGAAGTAGGTAGTGGTCGGATGTTAGAACCTTTTGAATTAGTTCATCAAATAGAAAATTTACTCACACCTAAAAAGTTACAAGGGATAAAAGTATTGCTCACAGCCGGACCGACTCGTGAAGATTTGGATCCAGTACGTTTTCTCAGCAATCGGAGTTCTGGGCGTATGGGTTATGCCATTGCAGCAGCAGCTCAAGCATTAGGGGCAGAAGTAACTTTGATTACAGGTCCCGTTGCTTTGTCGCCTCCTTTGCATGTTTCTATTTTTTCTGTTTATAGTGCGCAAGATATGTTAACCAGTGTTTTAGCACACATAGAAACGACAGATATTTTTATTGCCACAGCCGCCGTTGCAGATTATCGACCTGTGAAGATGGAAACGCAGAAAATTAAAAAAAACCAAGAATCAATGATTTTGCAATTGGAAAAAAATCCAGACATTTTAGCGCAAGTGACCCAATTAACCAATCCACCATTTACAGTAGGTTTTGCAGCTGAAACACATCAATTGATTGATTATGCAAAAGATAAATTGAAACGTAAGAATTTAGATATGATAGCAGCCAATCAAGTAGGTATTGAAGGTAGTGGTTTTGATAGCGAGGACAATGCATTACATGTTTTTTGGCAAGATGGTGATATGGTTTTTCCTCGTTGTTCTAAAAAACAGTTGGCAAGACAATTAATGTTATTGATTACAGAACGTTATTTTGAGAATACTGCTCAGTAAAAAGGATCGGAAAGTGATACAGGATGATATTATACGTTTAATCGTCATAGAAGAGACGGTGAATGATGCAGAGGTGATATTGAATAGTTTGCGCAAAGCACGTTATCCGATTCGCCCGCGTCATGTTGAAGATGAGGATGATTTGCAAGAGGCTTTGGCAGAACAAGAATGGGATTTATTAATTTCTATTCCGCAAGTAGGTGAATTTACCGTTGCTGAAGCGTGCGAAATGGTAGAATTGTCTAAACAAGATATTCCTGTCATTGTGCTTGTTGATAAACTGGATGGTAAAAGTATGACTGAGCATCTTAAAGTTGGGGCAAGGCAGGTGATTCCCAGTGGTAATGATGTGTGTTTGCAAATCGCAGTCGGACGTCAGTTAGATAATCTCAATGAGCGGCGACAACGCAAGCGATTAGAACAACTTTATCGCGAAAGCCAACGACATAATAAAACTTTGTTAAAAACTTCACGTGATGCAATTGCTTACGTCATAGATGGTATGCATATCTATGCGAATCCTAGCTATTTGGAAATGTTTGGTTTTAAAAATATGGAAGAGTTGGAAGGATTGCCAGTGATGGATTTGGTTTCTATCGATGATCAAGCAAAGTTAAAAGAATTTATGCGGGAATTTACCACGGATGACAAGGAAGAAGAAAGACAGATAGATTTAGAAGGGCTTAAATCAAATAATAAACGCTTTAAGCTTAAAATGGAAGTGTGTCAGGCAATTTATGATACAGAACGTTGTATACAAGTGATTATTCGAGATGAGCAAACACAAAGTCAGGAGTTAGAGCAAAAAATAAGGGAAATTAATCGACGCGATCAATTGACCGGACTTTTTAATCGTCAACATTTTAATAATTTGCTAGAAAAAGCATTAGCTAAAGCGATAGAAAGTCATTTACGTAGTATCGTGCTTTATATTGCTTTAGATAATGTTAATGAAATGAGAGAATCGATCGGTATTGGGAATACTGATCCCATTTTAAAAAATATTGGGCAAACTCTGCAAAAAGTGACGCAAAGCACTACGTTAGCTCGTTTTACAGATAGTGCGTTTACGCTATTGATCACAGATAAAGATATAAAATATGCGACTGAATTGGCAGAGAAAATATGCAAAGCCGTTGAGTCTTGTATTACGGAGATAGATAAGCAATCAATTATCACAACCTGTAGCATCGGTATTGCAACTGTATTGGCATCAACGACCAATCCACAAGAGGTATTGACCGATGCACATACGGCATGTGTTGTTGCCAATAAACGCGGTGGCAATACTTACGAAATCTATAAAGCAGTTGTTAAAGCAGGCGATCAAACCACAAAAACCAGTGATATTGCTAAACTCATCGAAACGGCTAATGAAGAAAAACGGCTTTCTTTGCGTTTTCAACCGATTGTAAGTTTACATGGCGAAACACAAGAAATTTATGAAGTTTATTTGCGCATGGTTGATAGTAAAGGAGAAAATATTCCAGCTAATCAGTTGTTTAGTGCAGCAGAACAAGCCAATTTAAGCACTTATTTGGATAAATGGGTATTAAAAAATGCGTGTGCAAAATTAGCCGAACAAGAGCAAAATCAACATCAAACACACCTTTTTATTAAGTTATCCGATCAAGCAGTACGTGATGAAACTATTTTGCTTTTTATCCGTAAAGTATTAAAAGAAAACAAAATTTCCGGAGAACGTCTTATCATTGAAATGAGTGAGTCGATTGCTATTAGTCAGGTGAAATTAGCGCAAGCTTTTATTAAAAGTCTAAAAGCAATTAACTGCAAGTCAGCGTTAGAACACTTTGGTACGGGGTTGAATTCAGAGGCAACTTTAAAACATATTCCAGTGGATTATATCAAAATTGACTCTTCTTATTCCAAAGGATTAGCCAGTAATACTGAAAATCAAGAAGCTGTTAGGAAAATAGTCAAAATGGCTCATGAAATGAATAAACTGACTATTGCAGAAGCGGTTGAGGATGCGAATAGTTTGACTATTTTGTGGCAATCTGAGATTGATTTTGCGCAAGGTCATTATATTCAAGAACCTTCTGAAGAAATGGCTTACGACTTTACCGAAGAATAAGGCAACCAAATATGTCTGACAATTTAATCAGTTGGCTATTTGCCGGCTTTCAAGCGTTATTATTTATTACAATCGCACCGTTACTCAGCAGTTGGATTAAGAGAAATAGATGTTTTTTACAAAATCGAACAGCACCGGTATTGTGGCAACCTTATCAAAATTTACGTAAATTATTTAAAAAAGAAGTAGTTATCGCTAATAATGCTTCATGGATATTTAGAGTAACACCCTATATCGTATTTGGAACGACAGTATTAGCGGCTTGTGTTGTTCCTTTGATCGCTATTGATTTACCGTCGGCTGCTATTGCAGATGTCATTGTTTTGGTAAGTTTTTTTGCTTTATCTCGCTTTTTTTTAACATTAGCGGCTTTAGACATCGGTACCGCTTTTGGTGGCATGGGTGCTTCGCGAGAAATGATGTTGTCATCTTTGGCAGAACCCGCTATGTTAATGGCTATTTTTACGCTCGCAATGACTGCTTCTACGACTAATTTATCATCAACCATCGCGACTATTTTATCGCAGGGTTTTATTTTACGTCCTTCATTTATCTTTGCGATTTTAGGACTCATGATGGTGGCTGTTGCTGAATCTGGACGTATTCCAATCGATAATCCAGCTACTCATTTAGAATTAACCATGGTTCATGAGGCAATGATATTAGAATACAGTGGTCGTTATTTAGCTTTAATGGATTGGGCGCATCAAATAAAATTAATGCTTTACGGTGTATTGATTGCTAATTTGTTCTTTCCTTGGGGTATTGCCACCGAACAATCTTTATCGGCTTTATTGATAGGGATTTTCGCAATTATTACTAAACTCGCTTTATTGGGGATGTTGCTCGCATTTTCAGAAACATTACTTGCAAAATTACGCTTATTTCGTGCACCTAGTTATTTGAGCTTTGCTTTCTTACTTTGTTTATTGGGTATGTTAAGTCATGTGATTTTGGAAGTTGGCTAAACACTACATTCTTAATATTTTTTTTTTTTAGTATTAGTGTGGTATAATTTCCGGCTATATTGAGTTGATTACTATTTAATCTCGGGACCAAAAAATGGCGAGCCAATATCATTCCTTGAATTGCTATATTATTGGAGAAAGCAGTTTATTAGTTCAATGTGCCACACAATTATTAGCACAAGGATATGAAATATTCGGTGTTGTTTCGTCCGATCAATCCGTTATTGAATGGGTCAAAAGCAAGAAAATCGATTTCCGATTACCAACAGATAATGTTATTGAATTCCTTAAACAACATCGTTTCAGTTATTTATTCAGTATTGCCAATCTTTCCCTACTATCTAAAGAAATCATAGAATCGCCTTCTCACTACGCCATTAATTATCATGATGCGCTGTTACCAGCCTATGCCGGGCTGAATGCCACTTCTTGGGCAATTATTCATCAAGAAAAAACACATGGTGTCACTTGGCATACCATGACAGAACAAATTGATAGTGGCGAAATTCTAAAACAAGCGATTGTTGAAATTAACGAAGGAGAAACTGCTTTTACACTCAACGGTAAATGCTATGAAGCGGCTATCGCATCGTTTACCGAAATGATTAGCGAATTGCGCCAAAATACAGCCGTTTTAACTCAACAAGATTTTACCAAACGTAGTTATTTTTCTCGATCTCGTCAATCAAATCATGGCTGTCTGATTCTATGGAATCGTGATGCGCGAGAAATAGATGCTTTGGTGCGAGGGTTAGATTTTGGTCCGTATCCTAACTCATTGGGAATGGCTAAATTTTTTATTGAGAATCAGCCGCTTATTGTTACGCAAACCAAGGTAACAAGTTTCACATCAACATCGCGTCCGGGTACGATTACCGCAATTCGAGATAATTTTATTACTGTTGCCACAACGAGTTACGATATCGAGTTGCACAAATTGATGATGGTCAACGGTCAAACCTTATCAATTGCAAATTTAGTGAGCCAATTCAAATTAGGTGAAGGTTATCAACTTGCGGATGTTATTCCAAAAGATCAGCAACAAATCGCTAAATTTGATGCTAACATCGCAAAACATGAAGCTTTTTGGGTAGCAAGGTTATCAACACTACAACCTTTAGAAGTGCCGTATATTAATTATACCCATCTGAAGATTGAAACGGATACTATTGAGACAATACAACAAGCTGTTTATAATAAAGTACCAGCTTTTTTAATCGCTGATTTTCCTGAATGGAAAGTAAGTGATTTCATTTTAGCTGCTTTTATCGCTTATCTTGCTAGAATTGGGGAAAATACAACTTTTGACATAGGCATCACTCACACAGAGAATGACTTCAAAAATTTTCAATCGCTGTTTTCATCACAGATTTCCTGCCGACTCGTTGTCAATAAATCACTGATTATTAAAGAAGTATTATTGGCAATACAAACACAAATAGCTTCCGCACAGCATCATAAAACCTATTTATACGATATTATTGCGCGTTATCCACAACTTCAACATTTAGGAAATCAACCTTTTTCAATTGTTGTCGCCAAAGCAGAAAATCTGAGTAATATTGAATTAAAACAAGGGAGTGATTTAACTTTTGTTGTGCAAGAAGACGGTAAAAAATACGCTTTTTCATACAATACCGCCTCTTTGACTCAAGATGCTGCATTGAACATAGTTGATCAATTTACCGTTTTTGTAAAAGATATTGTTGATCAACAAGCAAAACCACTGGCGAAGTTGTCACTCTTATCTGATGATGTTTATCGACAAATTTTAGTTGACTGGAATAATACGCAAGCTGATTATCCAGATAAAACTAATCTGTCTCAATTGTTTGAAATTCAAGTTGAAAAAACGCCTAATGCAATTGCCATTGTATTTGAAAATCAACAACTAACTTATAGTGAACTCAATGACAAAGCAAATCAAGTTGCTCACTATTTGCAAACTTTAGCGGTTGGTCCAGAAACACTTGTAGGATTGTGTGTCGATCGTTCATTGGATATGTTGATTGGTATGTTAGGAATTCTCAAAGCAGGCGGGGCTTATTTGCCTTTAGACCCAACTTATCCTGCTGCGCGTGTGTCTTTCATGTTGGAAGATGCGGGTGTAAGTGTTTTACTAACTCAACAAAAATGGCACGATAAGTTATCTGAAATGACCGCCGCAACGTTGATTTGTTTAGACAGTCAATGGGAAATGATTGCGCAAGTAAGTACGACTAATCCAATTAATAAAGCGGGACCTAACAACTTAATTTATATCATTTATACATCTGGTTCAACGGGTCGTCCTAAAGGCGTTCAAATAACTCAACGGGCATTTATTAATTTTCTTTATGCAATGTTGCAATCGGTGGGTTTAGGCGCACAAGATACGTTGTTGGCAGTCACGACACTTTCTTTTGATATTGCAGGGTTAGAGCTGCATTTACCACTGATTACCGGCGCACAAATTAGATTAGTTAGTCGAGAAACAGCATTAGACGGTTTGCAATTGCTAGATAATTTAATCGTTTCAAAAGCGACAGTTATGCAGGCAACACCGGCAACTTGGCAAATGTTAATCAATGTTGGCTGGAAAAATACACCGCATTTAAAAATATTGTGTGGTGGTGAGGCGTTATCTCGTTCTTTGGCTGCGCAATTGTTAGCGAGAGGAGCCAGTGTTTGGAATTTATATGGACCCACTGAAACAACGGTGTGGTCTTCTGTGTATCAAGTAAAACCAAAAATGGAAAGTGAGCAAAATTCATCAGAACTTATTGGTCGTCCTATTGCCAACACGCAGCTTTACATTTTAGATCAATATTTACAACCTACTCCAGTAGGCATTCCCGGTGAACTCCACATTGGTGGCGATGGCTTAGCACGCGGTTATCTCAATCGACCCGAATTAACGAGCGAAAAATTTATTCCCAATCCCTTTGATAAAAATTCTGATACTCGCCTTTACAAAACAGGTGATTTAGTTCGTTATCGCCCAGATGGTCAGATTGAGTATCTCAGTCGTATTGATCATCAAGTTAAAATTCGTGGTTTTCGTATAGAAATTGGAGAAATTGAATCACAACTTAGAAAGCACGCGGCTGTGAGAGAAGCTGTTGTTATTGCTCAAGAATATCCGCCCGGCAGTCAAAATTTAATTGCTTATGTAGTGCTTAAACAAACTCAACCGGAAGTTTCAAGCGAGCAGTTGCTTAACCACATGAGAGAAATGTTACCCGATTACATGGTGCCTGCTTTGTTGATAATGTTAGATGCCATGCCATTGACGCCTAACGGTAAAGTAGATCGTCGCAGTTTGCCTTTGCCAGTGGAAAATTCAGCACATTTTAATCAAATGGAACTTGTTATTTCTCCTGAGTTTTCTACTGAACAAAAGCTGACTGCTATTTGGTCTTATTTATTGAGACGGGAACACATAGACAATGATGAAAAGTTTTTTGAAATAGGCGGAAATTCTTTGCTGGCGACAGAAGTTATTCTGAAAATACGAGACATCTTTGCTGTGCAGTTGCCAGTGAGTAAATTGTTCGAATCATCGACGATTGCCAAGCTTACGCGCATTATTGATGATATTGTCAGTCAACAAACAATAACTGCTCAACAAACTGAAGATGATGAATTGTTAGCCATATTAAGAGGATTGGCAAACGACGAACTGGATATCGATGATGTTACTAATACTTTGAATAATATATATTTAAAAAATTAATTTCAATGTAAAAACTTATTATAAGTAGTAGGTCTGGAATCCTTTCCCGACATTTTGGGAGGGTTGACAGATAGTAAATAATTATCTACCACAATCTACCATAAGATATAAATCTC
>DYNN01000127.1 GCA_020721045.1 Thiomargarita sp.
TTCAATTAGTTATAATAACATTATTATTTTACATGATTAAATTGAGAATTGCTGACTATTGAGTTTACAATCTTGTTTTTTTAACCACTTTATGCCTGCAAAATTGTATCTTTCATGCTATGTTTAAGGTTGTTTGCTGTTTTAATCTTACGATTATCGGGCAGATTTTCAAACCTTATAACCATTATCTTTTATTTATTATAATAATATTGTTATTGTATATGATTAAATTGAGAATTGCTGGCATAAAGCAATTTAAGCTTCAATGCCATTAAGTTAAGCGTTTCCCCCCCCCTTTTTTAAAGGGGGCAATGGGGATTTAAGTAATTGAAATATAAAAAATCCCCCTCAATCCCCCTTTGGTAAAGGGGGAAGAAAAATTTCCTTAACTTAATGCTATTGAGTTTAAGCTTGTGTTTGGTCAGAAATTTTAATGTGGTTGCCCTGCTTTTGCTTTCAAGCAATTGACATCATATTGTCATATTTAATCACTAGACTGAACATATTGAAATATAGACTAAAAATCACTTAATTTAAATTGTTAATTATTTAAGAAGGCAATACAATGATGCTAAATGATGGTTTCTTTCCAACCAAAATACCGCCATCTGCTCAATATCCACTAGATGCAATTAATAGCATTGTGATTCCGCGTACTTTTGTTGAACCACATCATAGTGTGGAAAAAGTGGGAAAGCTGTTTCTCTCTCACTCTCATCTACAATCACTACCTGTTGTTCATCATGAAATACCTATTGGTATTGTACATCGTTATCAACTAATGGATATTTTTTTAAGTACTTATGGACGTGAGTTACATGGCAAAAAACCTATTTCTAAATTTATGGATGCCAATCCTATCGTTATAGAACATAATATTACCGTAGAAATTGCCAGTCAATATATTACCCAAAACATGAGTTTACCTATTGCTCAAGATTTTATTGTGACTAAAAATGGGCGTTATACTGGTATGGGTACTGTGTTGGAATTACTCAAAAAAGTGACTGAATTACAAGTTCAAGAATATAATCATGCGCTTGCTCAACAGGTTCATCAATTAGAACATAAAACGGCAGAATTAACGATAGCGACTATGAAAGCACAGACCGCAACGGAACAAGCTGAAGCGGCTAATCGGGCTAAAAGCCGTTTTTTAGCAAATATGAGTCACGAATTACGTACACCATTAAATGCAATTATTGGTTATAGTGAAATATTACAAGATGATGCGTGCGAGGCTACCTATCCTAAATGTCAGGATTGTTCGCATGATTTAGATAAAATTGTGAGTTCTGCTAAACATTTATTAGGTTTAGTGGGTAATATTTTGGATATTTCAAAAATTGAAGCGGGCAAGGCTGATTTATATTTGGAACATTTTGATTTTGCATCAGTTTTACAAGAAGTTGCACATGTGATACAACCTTTAATTCAAGAAAATGGAAATTCATTATCAGTAGAGCATGGTCATCTAGGTACGATATATGCTGATAGAGTAAAAATTAAGCAATGTCTGTTCAATTTGTTGAGTAATGCCGGTAAATTCAGTAAAAATAATGAAGTATTGCTTTTTGCAGCCCGTGAAACGATTAAAGATTCTGATGAAATTATTTTTGGTGTACGCGATAAGGGCATCGGTATGAGTGCTAAATTCATTAGCAGAATATTCGATCCCTTTAGTCAAGCAGATGATTCTAGCACGAGAGAATACGGCGGAACGGGTTTAGGATTAGCGATAACTAAACAATTTTGTGAAATGATGAACGGAACAATTGCTGTAGAAAGCCGATTAAATCAAGGCAGTACTTTTATCATTCGTCTACCTGCTTACGTTGCAGAATAGAAAAAAACAGCCTGCGTTGTTGAGGTGAATAGCCTTAACGGGCTAGGTGCATCGAACAAGACACGATTTGAATTAAAATCAGAAGGATACCAAATAGATGGCGTCCCCAAGGGGGTTCGAACCCCTGTTGCCGCCGTGAAAGGGCAGTGTCCTAGGCCACTAGACGATGGGGACTGATTGTCAATTATCTTTCCAAGTAGAAAATTACAGATATAATTTCCTGCTGGTGGAGCTAGGCGGGATCGAACCGCCGACCCCTACAATGCCATTGTAGTGCTCTCCCAGCTGAGCTATAGCCCCTTGAAAACGCAAATTATGATCTATTCTTGAGCACGTGTCAAGAAATTTGTGATAAAAAAAATAACAGCTTGATAATAAATTATTTTTCTACAATGCCATGTTTTTGACACTGATGATGGTGTGTATAAATAGCTAAATCATGTGCTGCGCGTCGACCAAATAAGGCTAAATACGCAGGATGTTGGGTGACAGTTTCTGGATGTCCAGAGCAACAAATATGTTGATTTAAGCAAATGACCCAATCTGTTGCTGCCATTACTAAATGTAAATCATGTGATACCATTAGGATGCCACAACCGTGTTGTTGACGAATAGCTGCAATTAATTCATATAATTCATATTGTCCCGCAACATCTACGCCTTGAATCGGTTCGTCTAGTACTAATAAATCAGGATTACGCAATAAAGCCCGCGCTAATAAAACGCGTTGCATTTCTCCACCAGAAATTTGTTGCAAAGGTCGTTTTAGTGTTTGACTCGCCCCGACTTCTGATAATGTTTGTTGGATTTTTGCAGTTTCTGTAGTACCGCTCAGTTGTAAAAAACGTTCTACAGTAATCGGTAAAGTGACATCAACTTGTAAACGTTGTGGCATATAACCAATGCGAATATTTGGATGACGTTGTACCTGTCCATATTCTGGTTTTAATAAGCCTAAAATAACTCTAACCAAAGTGGTCTTTCCGGCTCCATTGGGACCGATTAGGGTAATAATTTGATTTGCATGTAGGTTGAGAGAAATATCTTGTAAAATAACTTGTTTTTGTAAAGTTACTTGTATTTTTTCAATAGAAATCAAGCTAGTTTGTTTATTCATTTAGCCTATTTTTATAAACCGTTGGTAATATGCCATTTTTTTTGCAATTCGCTAGAAACGAGGGGATGAACAAACTCTTCGACATGCCCACCCAACATAGCAACTTCTTTAACCAAGCTAGAAGAAACATAAGTATATTGAGTTGAAGGGGTTAAAAATATGGTTTCTACATTAGGGATCAAGGTACGATTCATGCCGGCTAATTGAAATTCATATTCAAAATCAGAAACCGCCCGTAATCCACGAATAATCACTTGTGCATTACATTGTTGGACAAAATCTGCTAATAATCCTTGAAAACCTTGTACAGATACATTGGGCAAATCGGTCAACACTGCTTGAGCCAATTCTACCCGTTCTATTAAATTGAAAGTAGTTTGTTTTTTTGAAGGACAACCCGCAACCGCAACGACGACGTGTTCAAACAGTTTTGCTGCACGTTTGACAATATCACTGTGTCCATAAGTAATTGGATCGAAGGTGCCTGGGTAAATCGCATTTATTTTCATAGCTTTTTCAGTGAATATTTGTTAGTACTATACAACAGTATTAAGGTCAGAAATGAAAATAACAACATACCACCCGCTAAGATATGAGCTTGTTCAAACTCTAATTTTTCCACGTGCTCATAAATAGCAATAGATAAGACTTGAGTTTTACCCGGAATACTGCCACCAATCATCAATACTACACCAAATTCACCGACGGTATGGGCAAAACTGAGCGTGATTGCGGTTAAAAAACCTGGGCGTGCTAGAGGAATTGCTATGGTAAAAAAGCGATCCAAAGGAGTTGCACCCAATGTGGCAGCGGCTTCTAATATTCTTTGACTGACACTGCTAAAAGCATTTTGTAACGGTTGTACCACAAAAGGGAGCGAAAATAAAACTGAACCAATGACTAATCCAGTAAAAGTAAAAACCAATCGTGTGCCAGTGATTGACAACCACAACTGTCCGACCCAATTTTGTGGACTGAGTATGACGAGTAAATAAAATCCTAATACGGTAGGCGGTAATACTAAAGGTAATGAAATGACGGCTTCAATCATACTTTTACACCAACATTGGGTGCGAGCTAACCACCATGCCAACGGCGTACCGATGATTAAAAGAATTATTGTAGTGGTAGTGGCTAATTGCAAAGTCAACCAAACGGGCGTCCAATCAATAACAATATCAAACATTATTCGTTTCCTTTGGATTTTCAAGCAATTGTTTAAGTTGGGGCAAACAATTATCTGTCACATCATTTAGAGCGGGATAACTAATAAGTTGCGTATGTCCCCGTAATATAATACAAGTAAACACGCTACCCACACCGCGCACGCCAGAAATATACGCAGGAAAAATAGAACAACCACTTTGTTGTGCTAACCAAATACCACCCCTTTTTAATTTAACCGACTCATGAGGTAATACAATTCTGCCTTGTGGAAATAACGCGATTACCTCTCCCATTTCTAAAGATCGTAAAGCAATACGTAAAGCCTGTTCTGGATGTTTACTTCGATCCACTGGAATGCAACCCACTGCTTTAAATAGCCATTTAAGACCAAAACGCTCATATTCCTCACGTGCAATTAAAAAACGTAAGGGACGTTGTGTTGCAGCAATCAGTAAAAATGCATCCAAACCCGAAGTGTGATTAGAAACAACTAAAGCAGCACCTTTAGCCGGCAATGCAATCGGCGTAAATTGAAAACGGTGATATTTTCGGCAAAAAAGACGATTCAAACCATCTAAATAGTTAAGAATAGGTGAGCCCCAATCAGTCTGTTGTGCAGCGCGACACGCTTGTAATCCACGCCTGATCAACAAAATAACGATACTGACAACAATTACAGCAATTACAATATTATACATATTATTTTATCATGTTTATTGAGTAGAAAATCCTTTGACTTCACAGGTAAAACTATCTATATTATAATGAATTAAAATGATTTTTAAATCTAAAATCACCATTTAAGGTAAAATTCGTTATACTGCTGACATGATTGATAAAGAAAATCGACTAATTTTACTTTTAATCGTTATCTATTTTCAAAGGGCACTCACTTCATGAAAAAAATAACTTACCTCTTATTTTTATACGGTTTAACAACATCTCCCATCCAAGCTGAAACTCTTACTGAGGTGATAAAACACACGTTACAAACCAATCCCGATGTCTTAATTAATCTCAGTAGTCGCCGAGCAGTTGATGAAGAATTAAATCAAACGTTTGCAGGTTATTTGCCCACAATCGAATTAACAGGTAGCATTGGCAAAGAAATCAGCGAAAACTCAACTACCCGCGCAAAGTATGCAGATGGTGAATCAGACCTCACGCGGCGTGAATTGGGTTTGAGTTTATCACAAATGTTATTCGATGGTTTCAATGTCGCATATGGTGTAGAACAACAACAATTTCGAGTAAATTCTTCTGCTTATCGTGTTAGAAATACAAGTGAAAACATTGCGTTACGTACTGTAGAAGTTTATTTAGAAATATTACGACGCAAACATTTGCAAGAATTAGCCCGTAACAATGTTGTCATTCATCAAAAAATTTTAGAACAAATTCGTTTAGTTGTTGACAGCGGTGCTGGACGTAAAGCGGATGTACAACAAAGTCAAAGCCGTCTATCACTAGCAGAATCAGTTCTAGTCACCTCTGAAGGCAATGTGCGTGATGCAGAATCAAATTATTTACGTGTGACGGGTAAAATGCCAAAAGATTTGCAAGAACCTGCAGCAGATATTGTCATAGAATCACTACCTAAAAGTGTTGAAGCAGCAATTGATACGGCATTAGCACAACATGCCGCTTTAAAAGCCGTTAAAGCTGAATTATCTGCAACAGAAGCCCAGTATAAGCAAACAGATTCGTCATTTATGCCATCACTTTCTTTAGAATTAGGGGCGACAGATAATAATAACATTGATGGAATCACCGGCAAAAACAGTGACATGACTGCCATGTTAAAAATGCGCTATAACCTATATCGCGGCGGTGCTGACCAAGCACGTCGTCGTGAAACAGCAGAACGTGTGGGCGCTGCTAAGGAAACTATTGTAAAAACTCAGCGCATGATAGAGGAAGAAATACGAATGGCGTGGAATGAATTAGCAACTACGCGCCAACGTCTCAAACATTTAGAACAACATACAGAATTTTCAAATCAAGTGCTTGATTCTTATAAAGAACAATTTAAATTAGGGCAGCGTAGTTTATTGGATGTATTAGATTCTGAAAACGAATTGTTTAATGCCCGTTCGGCTTCAGCTACGGCTAAGTACGTTGAATTACTTGCGATATTTAGAGTACTCGCCAGCACCAGTACTTTATTGACTAGTTTGAATATTACGCCTCCAAAAGAAGCAGAAATTCGATAGATATTGCGAATGTAATGTGGATGTCGATCGAGGTTTAAACGGTGCACGTGGGACGAAGTTTGGAGTTTCCTCAATAACTGGTCTCTGCGTGCTTTGGCGGTCATGCCCTGATTTGGTTGAAAAACTAAGTTCGCATTTATTGATCACGATTGGCAATCTTTGTTAATCATAGTTAGCAGAAATGTAAGACCAACTATCGCAAATTCTAGGGGTAAAGGAAAACAAGCGCATTGCAATAAGTTATTGCCGCGTTTCTAGTTATAATCAAAAAGATGATTTAATCTCGCAACAAAAAGCAGTCGCTGATTTCTGCAC
>DYNN01000128.1 GCA_020721045.1 Thiomargarita sp.
AACAGAAAGCGAATTATCAAATACATACATTTAAATATGTTTTTTGAAGCAGATAATGTGACAATTTGCAATGTCGCTTCGGTTTTTTGTATTTCTGCTAATGTGACCATCAACGGATGAGTAGCAGAAACTTCATTGTCACGATATGCCCCAATGACCAGTAGATAGGGAATATTATTCATCATGACGGTTAGCAACTGTAAACTAGCCGCATCTGCCCATTGTAAATCATCTAAAAAAATGACCAGTGGATGCTCTGCCGCACAAAAAATCTTAATAAAATTTTGAAACACCAGATTAAAACGGGTTTGTGCCTCAACAGGTGATAAAGTAGGCACTACCGGTTGTTCTCCAATGATTAACTCTATTTCAGGTATGATGTCTACAATCACTTGACCATTGGGTCCTAAAGCGGTTTTTAATTTTTTCTGCCACTGTGCTAATTGAGTGGCTGATGTAGTTAATAATTGTTGTATTAAATTGCGAAAGGCGCTGACCACGGCTGAATAAGGCACATTGCGTTGAAATTGGTCAAATTTTCCTGCGATAAAATTGCCGCGTTTAGCCGTCATTGGTTTATATAATTCTTGCACTAATGCCGTTTTACCAATACCCGAATAACCGGCTATGAGTAGTAATTCGGCTAATCCTTGACTTACTCGTTCAAAAACTTGCCAAAGTATTTCAATTTCTTTTTCACGTCCGTAAAGTTGTTGTGGTAGATGAAATTTGCCGGAAATATCTTGTTGTGCTAAGTCAAAATGGCAGTAAGATAAGCGATCCAAGTGAGTTAAACAAATTTCTAAATCATGTTTTACGCCTAAAGCTGATTGATAACGATCATCAGCATTTTTAGCCATTAATTTGATGACAATATCAGATAAAATTTTTGGAATATGTGGATTAATTGTGTTAAGAGGTCTGGGCAATTTGGCAATATGACTATGAACGATTTCCAACGGATCAGCAGCATCAAAAGGTAATTGCCCAGTCAATAATTCATAATAAGTTACGCCTAGCGAATATAAATCAGTGCGATAATCTAGTGATCGATTCATACGACCCGTTTGCTCTGGCGAGAGGTAGGGAAGCGTGCCTTCTAAATGCTCAGGATTATTTAAAATCGGATTTTCGCGTGGCAGGCAAGTGGCAATGCCAAAATCGATAAGTTTTAGTTGTTGAGTGGTTGGATTCAACAGAAAATTGCCCGGATTAATATCCTTATGAATGACGTTTGCCGTATGAACTTCTGCTAATATTTCACAAAATTGCGACGCTAATGACAGAAAATGTGGAATTGTTAATGATTGTTTTGCATATAATTGTCTAAGAGATTGACCGTCAAAATCTTCAAGAATCAAAAAAGGCATGTTTTGGTGTTGTTCTAAACCATGTGCATGAATCACACCTTTAGTTTGTGAGAAATTTTTGAGAATGGCATATTCTTGTCGATAGCGCAATAATTCGGCGGCAGTGGCGTAATCTTCTCGTAATCTTTTCAAAATAACGGATTGATTATCTGATTGCCTTAACGCACGATATACCGATGAATTGGCACCTTGAAAAATTTCTTCTTGTATTACATAGCCTTTAATATTAATCATCACTACCTGCTCATGTTAATTTCGAAAAAATCGATCCAAAACCCGTATAAGGCGTAATAAGCCACCATGCACCTTGATGCCAAAAGGTGTAGACGCTTCGCATCAATAGCATTAAGCTAAGGAAATTTTGCTTCCCCCTTTACTAAAGGGGGATTGAGGGGGATTTTTTATATTTCAATTACTTAAATCCCCCCTGCCCCCTTTAAAAAAGGGGGGAAACGCTTAACTTAATGGCATTGACGCTTCGCATTTATACACCTTACTTGTTTTTGAGAATTCTATTTGGATTCTATACTTGTGCATCAACCACAGCTAACATACTTAAATTGACTATGCCGCGCGTAGTGACCGTTCTACTCAAAATATGTAGTGGTTTACGCATTCCTAGTAGAATAGGACCCACTGAAACAGCATTTGATAAAGATTTCAATGCATTAAATGTAATACTGGCTGCATCTAAATTGGGCATAATTAATAAATTTGCTTCACCCGTCAATGTAGACTTAGGATACAAACAATGGCGCACACTTTCAACTAAAGCCGAATCAGACTGCATTTCACCATCACATTCTAATTCTGGCATATATTGGTGAATTAATTCCAATGTTTTACGTAATTTAATTGATGAAGGCGAGTCAACACTACCGAAATTGGAATGTGAAACCAGGGCAACTTTGGGCGTAATTCCAAAACTCATGACTTCATTGGCTGCTAAAATAGTGATTTTTGCTAATTGTTCTGGTGTAGGATCAAAATTAACCGAAGCATCGGCAATAAAATAGGTACCACGGTCTAAAATCAGTCCTTGCATCGTAGCGGGACACACTACATCATCACGTAATCCAATAATATCCATGGCATGACGCAAATGTTCTTGTAATGTACCCACAGGACCCGCGATTAATGCATCTGCTTCGCCTTGTTTTAACAACATCAGTGCTAATACGGTTGTATTGGTGCGCACAATGACTTTAGCTTCTTCGGGCCAAATGCCATGTCGTCCCATAATATCATGATAAACTTCAGCTAATTCATCATGTGCTGCATAATCGCTGGGATCAACTAAACGAAAATCAACATCTGGGCGTACTCGTAATCGCAATTCTTTAATCCGTTGGCTAATCACTTTATGTCGCCCAATTACAATGGGTGTTGCGCATTTTTCATCAATTAATACTTGTACTGCACGCAACACTCGTCGATCTTCGCCTTCTGAAAATATCAGACGTTGCGGACGTTCTTTAGCGCGATCATGGATACTTTTCATGACGTTAATCGAACGAAACATGAATTGAACTAACCATTCACGGTAAGCATCAAAATCTTTAATCGGTCGGGTGGCAACGCGCGTATCTATGGCTGCTTTTGCGACAACCGGCGGAATCACGGTGATTAAACGTGGATCAAAAGGTTTTGGGATAATGTAAGTGGGTCCAAAATTTAAATCTTGTCCAGCATATGCCGTTGCCAACACTTCAGATGCATCGGCTGACATTAAATTTGCCGTATCTTGAAAAGCTAAGTCAGCAATTGCTTGAACACAAGCGAGTTTCATTTCACGATTAATTTGTGTTGCACCTACATCTAATGCACCGCGAAAAATAAAGGGAAAACAAAGCACATTATTGACTTGATTGGGAAAATCAGAACGTCCAGTGGCAATAATTGCTTTAGGACGCACTTTACGCACTTCATCAGGCATGATTTCTGGCGTGGGGTTAGCTAAAGCAAAAATCAGTGGACGTTCTACCATTTTATCCACCATTTCAGGCTTTAACACACCGCCTACAGATAAACCGAGAAAAATATCAGCGTCTTCAACGGCATCGCTTAAAGTGCGCATACTGGTTTTAATGGCATAACGAGATTTATAAGGGTCCATTTCCTCTTTGCGCCCTTTATAAACGACACCAATAATATCCGTAACGATGATATTTTCTTTTCGCAGCCCTAAATCTACTAAAATATCTAAACAGGCTAATGCTGCTGCACCGGCACCGGATGTGACTAATTTGACTTCAGATAATTCTTTTTTAATCAAACGCAATCCATTGGTAATAGCCGCTCCTACACAAATTGCGGTACCGTGTTGATCGTCGTGAAAAACGGGAATATTTAACCGTTCTCTTAATTTTTGCTCAACGATAAAACATTCTGGTGCTTTAATGTCTTCTAAATTGATTGCCCCAAAAGTTGGCTCTAAACCAGCAATAATTTCAACTAATTTGTCTGGGTCTCTTTCATCAATTTCAATATCAAAGACATCAATGCCGGCAAATTTCTTAAATAAAACGGCTTTACCTTCCATTACGGGTTTAGAAGCAAGCGGACCAATCGCTCCTAAACCTAATACAGCGGTTCCATTGGTAATCACGCCTACTAAATTAGCACGTGAGGTGACAGTTGCCACTTCTCTTGGATCACGCACAATTTCTCTACAAGCAGCCGCTACACCGGGTGAATAGGCAAGTGCTAAATCGCGTTGATTATCAAGTGGTTTAGTGGCTTGAATAGCAATTTTGCCAGGTTGGGGATGGCGGTGGTAGTGCAACGCACTTTCGTGTAAGTCGTCAGACATTTTTTTAGGTCTTTAGTTTTTGAAGTAGTGAATAGGGGTATATAAATCTATAATAATTTAACTTATTGTTTCAATTCCTTTTCTAGCCAATTCATCGGCTAACTCGTTTTCTACATGTCCATTATGTCCTTTTACCCAACACCATTTTACTTGATGTCGTTGAGTCGCTTGATATAAACGTTGCCATAAATCAATATTTTTAATTGGTTTTTTGTTCGTTCCTTTCCAATCTTTCTTGATCCAAGCATGAATCCATTCAGAAATTCCTTTTTGTACATATTGTGAATCTGTCGTGATACGGACGGTGCACGGGCGTTTTAAAGCTTCCAAAGCCATAATAGTTGCTAACAATTCCATACGATTATTAGTAGTATATGATTCGCCGCCGTAAAGCTGCTTTTCATGATTTTTATAGCGTAACAAAACACCCCAACCGCCCGGTCCAGGATTACCACGACAAGCACCATCAGTAAACACTTCGACTAATTCGCTCATAGTAATTTTTTAACTTGCCTACCCATCATTTTGGAAAAAAGTGCGCTATTTGTAGACCATTGTGGTGTTAAAGGCGTTAATGTCATACAGCGTTTCTTTGCCATTAACAAGTAGATTGCGCCAAAATTCCACGCCACGTGTGATCCTAATAATTCTAAAAAATCAACTGAGTGCGTGGTAAGGTAATTACGTTGAAAGGGGGGAGCAAAGAAGAAAGTGCTGTGTTCTACCAAATCAAAACTGAGTAAAGATAACCAGTCTTTGATACGTAGTGCAGTCAAAAAATCGCCATTCCACGGTGCTATTTTACGCCAAACAAACAACCATCGCCACAATCCCCATAAGCTAATCGGATTAAATCCTAATAAAATAACGTAGCCTTCAGGCACTAAAATTCTTTCAACTTCGCGCAAAATAGCGTGGGGATTATCATGAAACTCCAACACATGTGGTAATACAACAACATCAATACTTTCCGTGGCGAAAGGTAAAGCATCCATATGCGCATAAACAGTTGCATAGTCAGGTTGCTTAATTAAAGTGTCGGTTAATAAAAAACGATGTCCAATACGACTGGTTTCCAGTAAACACCCCTGCCCAATCATACTTAGCTGTAGTAAATGGTAACCAAACAAATCAGGCAACAATAGTTGCAAAGCTTGCATTTCAGCAGACAATAAACGTTGTCCTAACGCTGTTTGAAACCATTGTTCTGTTTGAGTAATTCGATGACTCATTTATAAATTAGAAGGGTAATTTAATACCGTCTGGCAAACCTAATCCGCCGGTCATTCCTGCCATTTTTTCTTGACTCATTTTTTCTACTTTGCGCACAGTATCGTTGATTGCAGCGGCGATTAAATCTTCTAACATCTCCTTATCTTCAGTCAATAAGCTATTATCAATCATCACACGTTTGACATCATGCTTACCGGTCATCACTACTTTAACTAAACCCGCACCAGACTCACCAGTAATTTCCATCGTTGCCAATTCTTCTTGGGCTTTTTGGAAAGTTTCCTGCATTTTTTGGGCTTGTTTCATTAAGTTGCCTAATCCGCCTTTCATATATAATTCCTCAATAAAATTCAATAGTAATGGGTTGTAACAGTTTGGTAAAACGCTATTTTACTGAATGCCGGTGTGACCAAATCCACCTTCACCGCGTTGGGTTTTTTCACGAAATTCAGTCACTATTTCCAAAGTCACTTGGATAATAGGCACAAATAGTAATTGACACACTCTATCACCTTGATAAATAACAAAAGAATCATTACTTCTATTCCATAAACCGACTTTAATTTCTCCTTGATAACAACTATCAATAATACCAACAGTATTGCCTAAAATAATACCATGTTTAATTCCTAAACCAGAACGTGGTGCTAAAATGCCCATAATATTAGGATTACGAATACTGATTGCAATACCGGTATTAATTAACTGCGTTTCATTGGGTGCAAGGGTTAAAGGTTCATTGATACACGCGCGCAAATCCATACCTGCCGCACCATCAGTAGCGTAAGTAGGTAGAGGAATTGCAGTACCGATGAGGGAGTTGAGTATTTTTGTTTCTATAATTGGTGAAGTCATGAAATATCGTGAAATGGTTAAAAAGTGATACATCTTAATTCAATTCTTTTAACCAAAAAACCATTTTTTTAGCAGACTCTTCATTTTCAGCGCAGAGATAAGGAAAATCTCTAAATATTTCAATGTATAATTTAGCAACAGTTGGAATATAGGCTGTAATTTCTTCACCCGTGAATAAAAAAATGATCGATTTCATGGTATTAATGAAAAATTAATCACAATTGGTGATATATTTTATCAAAAAGTGGCGGGGTAAAGAAGGGCGCGCAGGACTACTGTCAGGAGCATAACTAGATTGCTTTGAATATATTTAAATGTATGTAATAATATGTACTATGAACA
>DYNN01000129.1 GCA_020721045.1 Thiomargarita sp.
ATCTTTGAAAATTCGCAACGCTTCATCGAGTTCGCCCCGCGCTTGCAAGATATCGGCAATTCCCCCGTGAGCCACTGCGCGTTCCCATTCCTTTTCAGCGGGTAAAATCTGCAACCGTTGCTGATGCAGTTGCTCCGCCCGTTCTATGTCGCCAATGCGCTGACAACTGTCTGCGGTGTAGCGTAATAAATTATTATCTGGCGTGAGTCCTGCGTGTTCTAACTGCTCAATGGCTTGTAATCCCAGTGCATTTGCTTCATACGTTAAAAAATTATCCCACGCCCAAAACACCCCATTGCCTGCCACTTGTGCCAAAACAGCGGTATCCACAATACGCACTGCCAATCGAGTCAATTGATAATCCGCTTGATCGGAACGTTGCAGCGGCTGCCACTGTTGCCACAGCGCGGGGAGTAAGGCGTGGGCAATTTCTTGTAATTGAGGCGGTTGCAGCGGTTGACACAGATGACGCGCCAACCGATTCAACATCGCCGCGGGTTGTGCGGTCATGGGATCACGATATTTGTCCCACAAGCCCAAATTGAGAAGCGATTGCACGGTTTCAGCGAGATGTAACGCATTCAATGCCGCGAGGGGAATGGGCATGACCATATCTTGAGAAAGCTGCAAGATTTCCCGTCCGCGATCCGACAACAACGCATATAATTTGTTTAAAATCAAGCCTTCTAATAATTCTCGTGTCTTCTCATTACTAATCTTGACCGCCCCTTCTAACCACTGTGCCACTTCATCAAGCGTTTTTTCAGCAGTTTCAGGATTTTGACGCAGCAACACATATAATTGATTTTGCAAGCCCGGATTGCCATGTGCCAGATCAAGACAGCGTTGTTGCAACTTACCATCATGCCGAACTTTACGTTTTTCCAGTATATCCAACCACAGCCGTTTTTGCTCCAATTGCTTACGGCGTTCGATTGAATCCATCGGAGCTAAATGCAACTCTAATAATCGCTCGGTCAAATTATGTCCTTGTCGGTCAGGCAGAACAAAACGATAACGACTAGTCAATATCAAACGTGATTTGGTTTGCCCGCGATATTTATGAAAAATTTCGACCAATGCCCGTAAAGCCAACTGAACATCGCTGCGCACCGTGTGTAAGGCTTCGGGTTGCGTGGGCGGTTCTAACACTTGTTCAAGATCATCAATCACTAATAAAATCGGTTTCGCAGTTTTACACAACAATAATTGCTGCAACGCTACACCGAGAAACGACGCATCTTGACGCTCATATTTGCGCACGATGGCATTTAAATCTTCATGATAAAAATCACCAAAAACACTTAAAATATCCACCGCGCTGTAATGTCCAAACACTACAGCTGTATCATGATCAACAAACCGCCGCGCCACTCGTGCTGCTAAACTCGATTTTCCCTGCCGTCCCATGCCATGAATCAACACGCCGGCATGTTTAGGATTACGCAACTCACGGATAATCGCTTGCAATGCACGCCGCCGCCCGACGAATTCCGCAGCACTGGCAACGGGAACTTGCGATTTCTTATCTAAAAAGGCTTTTGCCCCAAATTCCTCATCTAACAATCGCAGAGCTTCGTGACTGCTGTTAAGTTTATCAATGTGATAACGTCCGACAAACAAGCGTGCCAGATGCCAATCTTGACTGGGTAGCGGAAAATTATCGTCAGTTTTCAAATATAAATTAAAACGTGCTGCTTCAAAGGCTTCAATCAAAGGTTGATTGGCAACGAGAAAACCATAAAAATATTTCGCAAATTGAGCAGCTTCACGATCACTGACGCTACTACCCCACCCCAACACCGTTGGAATTCCCCCCTTGAGCAATTGAGTTGCAAAACTATCAGTTAATTTGGAAGAAGGCTCTGCCGTATGACAAGCAGAAATAAAAGCCAATTTAATCCGTTGTAAACTGGGTTGCGCTAACCAATCCACCGCTGTGGTGCGCGCTTCATATCCTTCCTCATTTTCGAGAGCTAGCACCGGATTGTTGTTATTATCAAAGCCACCGTGACAAGAAATATGCACGATATCAGGTTGATATTGACTGACTTGACGCGCTAAATCTTGCAAGGTGCCCGTTTCTTCCACAACCAAATCTAAACCTAATTCATGCGTGGCTTGAAAAATGGCAGTTTCTTCCTTCTCATAAGACAAAGCGGAGACATTTTCTGGGGCAGCAGCCATGAAAGTGAGATTGAGACGCATGGCGGAAGATGTAAGGGTTTCTGTCGGTTCACCGAGTTGACGAATGGGATTGAAGCGCACGTCGAAATTGATTGCCAAATGCTGTTGATTCCAAACCAATAATTCCCAAGGCGCGTTGAAAAATGCCAATTCTGCCGCGGTTGCGTGATGGGGGATTTTAAACTTTACCGTCCACACCGCTTTAACTTCTCGCAGCAATCGATCTATCCAACCGCTACGATTCAGCCATTGACTTAATGTGGTACCAATTTCCAACAATTCAGTAGCATTGACATATTTTTTTGCCAATGCCTGTTGATACTTCTCAGCACAGGAATGCAACACGGTCACATCTTCATCAATTATCTCAAAACTTTCTGATCGCCAGTTAGCATGAATCAAGGTGAGACGGTTATTTTGCAACTCAAACGTGGTCAACATACAATCCCCCATCGGTGAATTTTTTAGGATATTGTAACAGGATTGTGTTTGGTTCTTAGGTGATTTTTAAGATTCTCGCAAAAAACCCAATTCAAACACCAACGGTTGCAATTTAACCGTTAATTCTTTATAAACCCGCTCAAATTCACTGAAATCAATTGGAGGATAATCACCGCTTTCATTGCGTTTTTTCAAAGCATTACGAATTTGATACCAGCCGACATCCGCACGATTTAGTTTTAATTCTTCGCGGACACGATAATTGTCTGTGGCAGAGAAATAAGCCCGCCATAACAATTGACCTGCATTTAAGACGGCTTTGGCTTCTTGGGACAGTTTCTTTTTCTTGAGATATTGCACCATAAAATCAGATTCAAAGCGATCTGGCGCACCGATTTCTTCTTCAGAATAGGGAATAAAGTGATTCACAATACTCCATTTTTTCCCGTTCCATTCTAAATCATTGGCACTGGCGGTTAAATTACTGCCATTAAATAACATCCAGATTAAGCAATCATGTTTAAATTCGTCAGTTAATTCGCCAGTGGGTTGTAAAAATTGATCGCGGTCGTTTAACCAAGTCTGTTTAATTAAACGACGCGCTGCAAAAATAACCGCGGCTTGCCAAAGATTTTCTGGAGTCACATAGCTACCGCCGCCATTGCCCCCAGTAAAAATAGATGACGTAATGCAAGTTTCTCGTCCAGCATGTTGTAAATCATTACTATTAGTGTATAAAAATCCAATCATAGTATCGCATGATTTCTTAATTCTAGGATTTTTTGAAATATTTAGCGCATTACATAAAGGTAACGCAATCTGATTGTTGGTTTTTGGTTTATCAATCCACACATTCAGATAAACATTATTTGGTAAGTTGTAAAATTTCTTTTCACCAATCGGCTGGACTTTTTTATCAAAAATTTCCACTGCAACTTCTATGATGGGCTTTCTTTTCTTAGCGTTTTGATTGGTTTTCCAAACTAAAAAACCAATAGGAAAATCTCCTTTTAACCCATCAAAAATTTTACTGGGAACAATAAATCCGCCTAAATATTCAGCATTCCACGTCTGTCTAAATTTCTCAAAATTAGGTGCATTAACATATTTTAGTATGCTAAATAGCGCAATTGTCGCCGTGGGAATTTCTTGAGCAATGCGTGATAAACATTGTACAAATAATTCCTTGCTGGCATAACCTATTTCTTTGCTTTTCATTAACGCATTGATTTTGGTTTGCTCCACTTTTTTCTTGTTCTTATTTCCCTTGCCTATCCCAGAACCAACCTCAGCATACGGCGGATTCATTAATACCAAAATCTTCTTACCGTCTTTAATCGCTTGCTGCAGTTCTTTTGGTACTTTATTAGTTAATGAATAATCAATTTGTCCGTCATCGGTAATATCATCATTCAAATAATCATATTGAAAACGATAAGCCGCCGCACAGGTTTTTGTGGCTTTCATCACATCTATATCCGCTTGATCCAAGGTACTCATGTATAAATTACGCGGATTAGAATGTTTCACTTCCAAATTTCCCACGCCACAACACATATCCCACACAATGTAGTTCTTTTGCCAATTTCTACCCAATACGTCGGTTAATTTATTATAAGCCGCATCAACCACTGTTAATGGCGTATAAAACGCGCCTTTAAAACTGCGTTCATCTAATGGAATTAAACTATCGCGGCGTTCTAATAAATAATTGCGATATTCGCTGTGAGGTGGTTTGTGATAAATCGCCCAAAATCGACGATAACCTTCTTTATTTGCCAATTCATACAGTTTTCCATTTAAAGAAAACACTGGTGCATTATTTTTATGTAATAGTTCAGCAGGTAAGTTTTCATGCGTGGATAATGTGCCATCGTGCATAATATCGGCAAAAAATAACAAGGCATAATCTTCTTCACTAACCCCAATAATTTCCCGCCCAATCATTGCCACCCATTTATCAAAAACCTGTTTTAAATTATCAGGCGTAATTTGAGCGCGAATAATTTCGCCCGTTTGAATCGCTTGCTTAACGGCTTGAATAAATTCTTGTTCATGTGTGGCAATTTTAAACGAGACAAAATAAGCCCCAATATAAGCCGACACTTCATCTAAGGCTTCTTTCGGATATTGACTGGCAGATTTCCCCCATTTAACACTTTTCTTTTTTAATAAAGGCAAGATATCAGCGGTTTTCATTAACGCCGCTTTTTCCATATCAATTACGGCTAAAAAAGGCGGAATAATTTCTCCTTTATTTAACGCATCTTGCACATAATGCAATAGTTGCGTGAACATCGCATAACTAGAAATTTTCCCACCTTCTTTCGCCTCAAACCAAATTTCATCGGTGCGAATATCAATTAAACCTTTGGTGTAACTTTTTAAGCCCAAGGCTTTGATATAAATATCTTTTACGTCTTCTTCACTCTTAGCAGTTTTAAGTTGCACATAAAGGTTGCTCATGGATTTTTTTGTACTCTTTTTTCAAAAATTCAATACACTTATTGGCTTTCAAATAATTTGCTCACTTGCTTACGTCCAACCATTCCAGAAAGTAATCGCCAATTTTTTGTTTCATAACGAACCCGTCCAGCAATAATTGCCTCATGAATTCCCAAATCATTTGCAAGCTGTTTAGCATTTGTAGGCGTTGGATTATATCGAACTTCACTTTCAAGCCATTTCTCTAGTGGAATTAAAGCATTAATTGCTTCTTGATTCGCTTCTTTTTCAATAACTTCATTTGCTTGAATGCTGTCATCTAAATTATCGGTAATATAAGTTATTTCTGATGTCAAATGTCTTTGGATATGGATTAATTCATGCAATAAAACAAACCAAAAATTATCCAACCGATCATGACGTAGAGTTAATCCAATAACGGGTATCCCATTATCCATTAATGCCGCACCATCAAGATAAGTTTTTTGAAAATGTTTTTCTACAACTAAAGCAATGCCGTGATGAGAAAGAAATTCTTTAGCCAATAGAGGACCTTGTTCAAATCTTGACAGTTTAACTAAATCATGTAGCCATTGCTCAGTAATCGAGCCAGTTTTATAAGTACCAAATAAAGGTATTGCTCGGGCTTTTTTAAGGACACAAGCTAACCATGCAGTAAGCGCATAATCATTCATTCCTCTTGCTCCGCTTTGATATTGTGGAGCGCGTAGAAATGCTGGAAAATGACCACGAATTATTAACCCACTAAAAAAATATTTCATTAATTCTTCAGCATAGTCAATAAGTTGATTTGTTTTTGTTGGGATATTTTTAAAATTAGAAAAATATCCTCGTTCGTTTAGTTCTGCAAGAGGATAGCGAGCATAATCTTCTTCTGAATTTTCTAAGATATCTATTGAAATGTCTAAATTACCAATCAATACTTCTGCTGAAATACCTAATCCTTTGTTTAAACAGCGAATCATGTTTAAACTTAAAGGACGTTTTCCTGACAATATTTCTGATACTTTAGAAATACTTCCAATATAAGGAACTAAATCAACTTTACGCAATCCCATTTGATCCATGCGAAACAAAATTGCATCAACTGGTGAAACATGGACTTTAGAAACAATTTTACGCTCATAATCCTCAATAACTAAAGCGAGTAATTCTAATTCTGCTTCACTTTCTGATCCTTTTTTTGGGGACTCATCCATTAAAGCAGACAGGCGAGCAATTGCCTCTGCATAATCTTGTTCCGTTTTAATGATCCGAGTGGTCATATTCTTTGCCTTTACTTAAAAATTTTTCTTATCATATTCTTGGTGTGTACCAATCCATTCAATATATACTATTTCATTTTCATAACGTACTTTTACAACTAAGCGATATTCATTTCCCTTGATATTAAAAATAACTCGATTATTCTCTAAAAAACTTGCCGTTCTATAATTGTTTTTAATATATTTAGGAGTTACGCATTGACAGCGATGTAGTATTGTGGTAAACGATTCGAATTT
>DYNN01000210.1 GCA_020721045.1 Thiomargarita sp.
GCGATACGATTCAGGTGACGTGGGCGGGGGATAAAGCCGTGTTTCATAAATAATTTTTAGGGTGAGCGTACAGAAGTAAAGTGTCATATACCTTCAATGATTTGAACATGTTGGTGTATGACACTGTGTTTATGCTCCCCACGCGGGACGATTACTTATCTTTTAAAACCGCATCAATCTTGTCTCTGGTCTGTTTCTCAATTGCATCTAAACCTTTGTTAATATGAGATTTTTCAGATTTTTGCGAACTAGAATTCTCGCTTGCCCGCGTGGTGTGTTGTTCTACCTTCCGTTCACTATATGAATCCCTACCTTGATTATCTGGCATAATAGTTACCTTAAAAGTTAAGTTAGTTATGAAAGATGCAGACAAGAGTCCACGAGATTAAAAATACTGATAATACTTTGTAGATTACGAATTAATTCAAAATATTTCGACAACTCAATATGCGACACCTTGCAATTCTTTGATACCAAAATATTTGATTTGTGTACACTCGTTTTTAGAAACGAAGTGTATAGTATTATCAATATGTTATAAAAAATATATGTATATTCTGTTTCGACAGTAACTTATTCACCGAATTTAGCAAGTTTACCAAATGGGGAGTATACATAATTATATACTTTACGTGATTTGAACATTTTAGCACACGATACTGTATTTATCCCCCTGACTCTTGCTTAATGGAGTATGAAGTATGTTATTCCCACGGTGGATTATCCGATGATGCCATACCTTTGTTAGTAAAACCCTTATCTTCTTCCATAAAAGATGGAGTGTGTGCTGTGAGATGGTAGGAATATCCATTTATTAACTGTCCTGCGATCCCATTATCGGAGCCATCCACTGCTTCCTGAAACCAAGAAAATTCTGAACTATCTATTGTCCAGAATAATTTTTCATAGGTTTTATCATTAACTGCTTGTAAGACAGAACTTGCTATTGGCATATTAGTCCTCATTCATGTAGAATGCGTGATAGGTGCAATATCACCTAGTAGTGTTCACCTTCAAAACCTTACACTCGTCTAATTTAAATTCATGCACTAGACGAAACACAGAATAAGGTATAATATACTTATCTACAATTAAGTAACACTTTATATTTTATTTAGTGAGGCTATATGTTGACAAAACCTTATGAAAGAATTAAAGTTTTTCGCACATTCAGAGGTTGGACGCAAGAAAAAATGGCAGAAAAATTAGGAATGTCAGTGATTGGTTACGGCAACATCGAACGTGGCGATACAGATGCAACATTGTCAAAACTAGAAGAAATTGCCAAAGTTTTAGGAATTGAATTACATGAACTTTTTAATTCACAGGGAAAGGTAATTATCAATTTAGGCGAGAATTCAATCAATGTTGGCGATAATAATCAAAACACTCAAGCTCAAAAAGAATTAGAACACGAATTAGAAAAATCCCGCCTCATCGTTGAACAACAACGCAAAGAGCTTTCTCTTGTCTATCAAGAAGTTGAGCATCTCAAAGAAATTATTTCGCTTCTGAAGCAACAAATTCTGAAGCAACAAAACAGTTCTTGAAAATCCCCGCGCTTAAAACTCATGCTTGTCATCGCCCGCCAAATTTCCTCTCGTATTTGAGTATGTTAATACGACAAATTCTTTTTGTTTACTCACAGGGACAACTCATGTCTTTTCAAGAAATTTCACACCTTTTGTTGCATGTGATACGATACAGGTGACGTGGGCGGGGAAGGCAGTGTTTCATAAATAATCGTAGGGAGTTCAAGGCTTGTTACCAAGCTCTTTATCG
>DYNN01000211.1 GCA_020721045.1 Thiomargarita sp.
TGTAAACCATCACCAAAATCCGGACTACCCTTAACCAGTCCGAACAAGCAAGAACCTTTATTATACGTGGAGTTACCATATATCCCGTATTTTTAGTAGGTTCCGGACTGGTTAAGGTCTGGTTAAGTATTTTTATCATCAATCTCCGGACTGGTACGGATTTCATTAATAAAAATTAGGTAGAGGTTTAGCCATAGTCTGCACAGAAAAATGACACCCTGTCAATAATTCATAACCAACAATTCTTGTACCTTCTTACTACGATTACCTCCAGCCATACTAATCTAGTCTTCACTTCCTTGATATTGAAAGGCTTAAATAGCTCTCTAATTTCAGGTACATCATTAATAGACAAGCAAAACTTCCCATGAATTTGCGCAAGCATATCTCGCAACACAGTAAAATCTTCACGTGAAAAGATATTTTTTCCATAATAATCTTCACAAGCAAAGTAAGGAGGATCAACATAAAAGAAGGTATCAACGGCATCCATGCGTGGAATGAAATCACGAAAACTAAGATTCTCTAAAGACACCCTAGCCAATCGTCGTTGTGCAGAAAAAATATCGCGTTTAAGAGTCAATGCGTTTAACCGTCCTGCTCTGCTATTAGAGATGGTTATAGTAGGATTAACAATCTTACTACCATAACTATTGCGAATCAAATAAAACCAACGCACAGCCCTTTGAATATCAGTTAGATAACGTGCATCTTGGGTTAAAAAGCGATTAAATTCATCACGTGCTACAGGCAATCCTTGCATACACCGAATAAATTCACGCGTATGATGCTTAACCACTCTGTATAACGTCACCAAATCATTATTAATATCATTAATAACTTCAACTTTTGACTGGTCTTTTTTAAAGAGAACCCAACCCGCACCACCAAAAACTTCTGCATAACACTGATGTGGTGGAATAAAATCAATAATCTGTTTAGCTAATAAAGACTTACCACCTACATATCAAAAAAAACTACGTCTCATTTAACACACCTTAGCAAATTAAAGGAGTAGTGCAAATAATGAGCCGCTACACCTCATATTCACGAAGAATATTAATGACAGGTGATTTAATTAGCCTACCGTCTAAAATAACTACAGAATCATTAAGTTGAAAGCCAGACTGTAGCGGATAAATTTCTATTGTACCACTGACAGAAATATGCAAAGAATTTACAGTAACATCAACAACAACACCACGTTTATCTTGTTGATTTAAAATGCGTTTTAAACGAATAGCAGGATTCATGAAACCCTCTTTTGCAACAAAGTATGGTCAGTAACCAATTCACCATTTCTACTAATTCCGTGTTTAAAAAGTGTCACTATGCCAATTCTCGGTTCGCCTAACAACCGATCAAAACACTGCACCACACTACCAATCTGCACCGTAGGACTGAAGCGAGTACGCAAATTCACCGGCGACCAATTTTCACCAATATCCATTTCCACCCGTCCAAGTGCTAAAGCGGCAGGCATTGAAGCAGTCAATTTGGAATTAATATCTGCCTTTTGCACATCTCCCGCACCCCGCTTAACTCTAATCTGAATACCTGACAACGCTTGACTTTCTTCATCAGCAAGGAATAAAAATTGAGTCAATTCCACTTTAGGTAGCGCATGAGTCACCGCAAATTCCAAAGCCCGCGTTTTATAACTGACCACAACGACACTATATTGACCATCACCTGAGCTTAACTGCTTCAAAAAACATATTTAAATGTATGTATTTGATAATTCGCTTTCTGTT
>DYNN01000049.1 GCA_020721045.1 Thiomargarita sp.
TGGTAAAGGGGGAAGTAAAATTTCCTTAACTTAATGCTATTGAGCCTGTTTGCCACAAATCTACAGTAATGTTTCCAAATTTAAATAGTGTTTAATTAGAATCCTTATTATGTCGTCCGCGAATTCTATCAATAAATGATAACACTTTGTTAGAAATCTTAGCTTCTGATGACTCTTCACGACCAGTCGCTTCGATCTCATGACAAGCTAATAGTTTTGGAGTTGCTTGTAATGTTTGATAATGATTTACTGCAGCGGCTAAACTTTTAGCTAATAAGCTTTCATGAATGGGTTTGGGTAAAAAACGATAGATTTGTCCTTGATTAATTAGATTAATCAATGCTTTAGTATCTTGGAAAGCAGTTAAAATAATAGTAATAATGTTATGATTATATTCTTTTAGTACTTTTATGGAAGTTGTAATATCTTCGCCATTTAACTGTACATCTGAAATTAATAACGAAATCTTCTCTGCATCCAACATATGTAGTGCTTCATCTAAAGTACGCGCCCAATAAGTGGTGTAAGCATTATCTGAAAGTTTGCTAATGATGTTAAAAGTGTTTTCATCTTCATCTAAAACTAATAAATTTAGTCGTTTAGTAGTTAAATATTCTTCCGTCTTAGCAGGATGTTCCAATTTTTCTGAGTCAACCGATTGAATCTGTTGAGCTGTTTTTTCTAAGCGCAGCGCAATATCAACGGCTTTAGCAATCGTGCCTTTAATTTCTTCTGTTTGCCAAGGTTTATTAATATAACGAAAAATTTCCCCTTCATTAACTGATGCAACAATGGCTTGCAAATCAGAGTAACCTGTTAATAATAATCGGATTGAGTTTGGAGAAATTGATTTTACCTGACGTAATAAGTCGGCACCTAACATAATAGGCATACGTTGATCACTCACAACGACATGCACTTTCTTTTGTTTAACAATATCCAAAGCATCATAACCACTGCTTGTAGTGATAACGTTATAACGTGTCATAAAGAGAATCTTAAGTGAACGTAGAATGCGCTCTTCATCATCGACAAATAAAATAGTTGGTTTTGTGCTCATGAGTTAAAAGAACCTTGATATTAATTATTGATTGGTAAACTGATAGTAAAGCGTGTTCCCTTGCCCACTTCTGAGGCGACTTTGATTTTACCGCCATGTTTTTCAATAATTTGGAAACTAATAGATAAGCCCAATCCAGTGCCTTCACCAATGGGCTTCGTTGTAAAAAAAGGATCGAAAATTTTCTGTAAATGCTCTCTAGCAATCCCTTTACCATTGTCTTGAATCACTACATAAACATAGTTTTGGTCATGGTAAGTTTTAATTAAAATAATACCTTTATTTTCAATTGCTTGAGCTGAATTAACTAATAAATTTAACAATACTTGGTTAATTTGTGAGGGCGAACAACTAATATGCGGAATATCACCGTATTCTTTTTTAACAGTCACTTTATACTTTAAAGCATTTTTGGCAATTACTAAAGTACTTTCTAAACATTTGTTTAAATTTACATTAGATAGTTTAGCTTGGTCTAATCGACTAAAATCTTTCAAATTACTGACTAATTCTGCAATTTGATCTAATCCATACAGTGAATCAGGAAAAATATGTTGCATTTCTTTAATTAATTCAACATTTTGAAATATTTCACCCAATTCTTCAACAGTTTGAGTTTGATGCGTAATTTCAGCCACATCTGGTTCAGCTGCAGTCATGGCATTAACCAAATTTTGATAAGCTGCTAATAAAGTTTGTGATTGTTCAAAAAAGTTTTGTATGCTTTCTACATTATTCCGTACATAGCCCAGTGGTGTATTGATTTCATGCGCAATACCGGCGACCATTTGCCCCAAAGAAGCCATCTTTTCTGATTGTACCAATTGTGTTTGTGAGGATTTTAATGCTTTATAAGCTTTGGTTAATTCTTTGGTGCGTTGCAACACACGTTGTTTCATAGCATTTAATAGTGAAATAACCGTTCCAATGCCTTTATATTGCCCATTTTCTGTCACAATAAAGTCTTCTGTGATTGGTAAAGTGATATGATTAGTAATATACTCACTAGCCTCTTCAATTGGTTGATTAATTTCTACGATTAATGGAGTAGTGTTCATTGTTTTTTCGATGGGTTGCTTACCATATACATCACGCCCATATATTTTTAGGTAGATATCCATCAGTTGGTAGCGACTGATCATACCTACAGGTTTGTTGTTGCTTACCACCGGCAAAGACAAAAAGATTTTATAATCAGCTAATAAGAATAATTCTGCAACTTCATTCAGTGATTGAGTGGGCGTTAGTGCAGGAATGGATAAAGTTAATGGAGTAATATCAGGAATTAATAGTTCCATATTAAATTATGAATGTTAGGTTAAATGGTACATCATATAATAACTAATATGACCTAAATATGACAAAAGAGGGTAAAAAATGGAGAAAATTACATTTAGTCAATTAAAAATCAGTACGCAATTAATTTTCGTTACCACATTAGTAGTGAGTATTGTTATCATTATTGTTAGTGCTGTTATAAGTTATCATGTTGATATTATTGCTAGTAAAAATGCCAATGTCATTGCCACTGAAACAGCAAATCGTTATGCTAGTTTAATTCAAGCAGAATTGGAAGTTCCCCTTGATGAAGCGCGGGCTTTGGCAAATTTTTTTGAAGCTGTGGTGACCATACCTGAGATTAATTTAACCCGTGAAATGGCTGATCTTATTTTAAAGCAATTTATTGAAAAGAGAACTAATTTTTTAGGTGTTTGGTTAATCTTTGAGCCTCATATCTACGATGATGAAGACACGGAAACTGCGCATGATGCAATTCACGATCATTCAAAACGTTTTCTTCCCTATTGGACAAGAAACTTGCAGGGAAAAGCTATTGTAACAGCTATGTCAGATTATGACACATCGGGTAAAGGAGATTTTTATCAAATTCCTAAACAACGTCAGCAAGAATCAATTATTGAACCCTATTTTCGCTCAGTTAATGGTGTGCCTACTTTGGTAACGTCTTTGGTAGTGCCTATTTTTGATGTTAATCATCAGTTTATTGGCGCTGCCGGTATTGATATGGATTTAAATAGTTTACAAAATAAAATACGAGAAAAGCAAATTGGTGGTTTCGCCTATTCTTATTTAACTGCTTTTTCAACTCAAGGTGTTACAATTGCCAGTTCTCATGAACAATATTTTTCAAAACCCGTGCAAGAAATTACTGATAGCCAACTACTTATTGATAACATACTAAAAAATCAACCGTTTACAATAGAAAGAGAATCTAAAAGTCTTAAGCAGTCAGTGGTCACTTATGGTGTTTCCATCAACATTGGAAAAACAGATACGCATTGGTTAGTCACTGCAAATATTCCGGTGAAAGAATTAACCGTAGAATCTAGTAAATTACTTAATTTAATCAATTTTATCAGTTTAATTGCGATTTTAACCGTTGCATTGTTACTCTACTTTTTTTCGCGTACTTTATCCAAACCGCTAACTAAATTAGTAACTATTGCCAATGCTATTGCTAACAATCAATTGGATACCCAAATTAATGTGACAGGTAGTCAAGAGGTATCGCAATTATCCCGTGCCTTTGCTACAATGCAAACTCATTTAAATCAATATATTAACGAACAACAACGTGTGGTTAATGAGGCACTACGCATTAATCAAGCACTAGATAATGTGCCAACTCACGTACTGATTAGCGATCCTAATCATAATATTATTTACGCAAATCAGTCTGTTATGCGTTTGTTTAAGAAAATGGAAACTGTCATTAAAAATCAAATTTCTGATTTTAAGGTAGAAAATTTGATTGGGATGCCGATTTATTTCTTGTATCCAAACCAAGATGAAATGTGTCAACAATTGAAAAATAGGCATACTACTTGTCAAAATCGGCTTCATATTGAACATTTTGTCTTGGAAATTACAGTTACACCTATTATTAATAATATTGGTGAACAGTTGGGTTGGGTGATGGAATTAGGCAATCGCACCACAGAAATCGCCATTGAACAAGAAGTGAATGCCGTTATGACTGCAGCATCACAGGGTGATTTTAATCAACGCATTGATATTAAAAATAAAAATGGATTTTTGAAAAATTTAAGTGAAATTATTAATAGTACATTAGATTATAATAATCAACTGATTGATGAATTGAGTGTTACATTTGCAGCGTTGGCGCGCGGCGATTTAACTAATGTGATTACAAAAACCTATACTGGTGCGTTAGAACAACTAAAAAGTGACGTTAACATGACAGTAGGCAAGTTGACTGAAGTGATGCACACTATTCAAGAAACCGCAGAATCGGTTAACAATTCAGCCCGAGAAATCTCGCAAGGCAATATGAGCTTGAGTCAACGCATAGAAGAACAAGCAGCTTCTTTACAACAAACCACAGCCAGCATGGAAGAAATGACGGTTACAGTACAACGTAATACTGATAGTGGAAATCAAGCAATGATATTGGTTAAGCAAGCACAAGAACGCGCAAAAGCCGGCAATGAAGTGATACAAACAATGGTGAAAGCGATTTTAGATATTGATGAAAGTAGCAAGCAAATAACTGATATTGTGAGCGTAATTGATAGTATTGCTTTTCAGACGAATTTGTTGGCTCTCAATGCAGCGATAGAAGCCGCCCGTGCTGGCGAACAGGGACGTGGTTTTGCCGTTGTCGCGACTGAAGTGAGAAATCTTGCGCAACGCACTGCTGAATATGCTAAACAAATCAGAGTATTAACCGAGGCTAATGTATATAAAATTGCTGAAGGAACACGTCTAGCTGAGCAATCAGGAAAAACATTGGAAAATATTGTAGTGGCAGTAAAGAAAGTTAATGATATTGTTGTAGAAACAGTGACTGCGGGACAAGAACAATTGTTTGGTATTAAACAAGTCAACAAAGCCATTATTCAAATGGACGAAATTACTCAGCAGAATGCAGCATTGGTTGAAGAAACTGCCGCAACCAGCGAATCTATGTATGAACAAGTTGAACGTTTAAAAAATGATATTGCATTTTTTGTAATTGCAAATTAAACATAACATCTTGTTTTTACGATAGACTTAATTTCATGGACAAATGTCACTACTATTACGCTAAATAATGTTATTATAACGTCAATGAATTATTACTTTGTAAAATAATTATAATTATTTATTTATCTGATTATTAAGTTAAAAATGATGAAATTGCGTTTCTTTATCTGTATTTTATTACTATACTTTTCAAGCGTTCAGTATACAACCGCAACTGATATCCTATTTAAAGAATATCAAGTTAAAGCAGTCTATTTATATAATTTTGCGCATTTCACCACATGGCCCCCAGAACTTTTTCCTAATGAAACAGCACCTATTCGTATTTGTGTTTTAGGTAAAGACCCGTTCAAAGGTTTATTAGAAAAAACAGTTGAAAATGAAACTGTTGGTAAACGTTCTCTTGTAATTGAATATTATTCAGAAATTGAAAAAGTCTCTGATTGCCATATTCTTTTTACCACAAGAACAAAAACAGCCGAATTACTTTCCTTTATTGGTGATAAACCCATTTTGAGTGTGGGTGACGATGAGCCTTTTGCTGAAAATGGAGGTATTATTAATTTTAAACTCGTTGGTAATTCCGTGCGTTTAGTGATAAACCTCAGTGCAATGCGTAAGTCTGGCGTACAAATTAGCTTTCAAGTACTACAATTAGCGGACATTATCGAGTAAGCTAATCGATTAATTCTCATTATGTTTATTTTTAAAATCACATGTTAAATTTCGTCAAGCTCAATTCAATTAGACATAAATTGGTGTTGCTCATCATGTTTGTTAGTAGTGTTTCGTTAATTGTAGCTTCTGCTTTTTTTATTATGAATGAAATACAAACTATTAAGCAAGCGATGGGGCGTAATTTATCTGCTATCTCTCATGTAAATACTATAACATTAAATGCTGCATTGATTTTTAACGATCCTGAACATACGCAAAAAATACTGGGTATTTTACGTAAAGAAGAACACATTTTATGTGCTGCCCTTTATAAAAAAGATGGGCAATTATTTAGCGAATATATTAAAAAAGGTTATACGGAAAAACCGGAGCGCGTTATATCAAATCCTATGAGAAATGATGAGCCCCAGTTTCATGAAAATTATTTGGATAAACTGAGTACTGTTATATATGAGGATAATGAAAAGCGAGTGGGCTGGTTATATCTGCGTTCTGATTTAGAAGAATTAAACACCCAAATTACTGAATATATAAAATTTGTGCCTTTAGTATTATTGATTGCCTTGATTACAGCTTTTATCTTCTCTTATCTACTGCACAGACTAATTACATCGCCCATATTACAATTAGTTGATGTCATGAAAACCGTTTCTATTGAGAAAAACTATGCTATTCGCGCAAATAAAGGTCGCAATAATGATGAACTTGGCATACTGATTGATGGATTTAACGAAATGTTATCTCAAATCCAACGACATGATAATGAATTACAAATCGCTAAAGAAAGTGCAGAATTAGCCAATTTAGCAAAATCACGCTTTTTAGCTACCATGAGTCATGAAATTCGGACACCTATGAATGGTGTGTTGGGCATGACTGACTTACTTTTAGAAAGTGATTTACAAGATAATCAACGACAATTAGCAGAAACTGTTAAAAATTCTGGTCATACGTTACTTCATATTATTAACGATATTTTAGATTTTTCCAAAATTGAAGCTAACAAACTAGAACTTAATTCTGTTGACATTGATCTTTATGAATTAATTGAAGATACGATTGATTTATTTGCCGGACCTGCTTATCAAAAAAAATTAGAACTGTGCTGTTTTTTTCCTCAAGAATTACCTAAAATCGTATGTGCTGATCCCACACGTTTGCGCCAAATTTTATCTAATCTATTGAGTAATGCACTCAAATTTACAGCGCAAGGTGAAATCGTTATTCACATTAAAGTGCAAGCTGAAGATAACGAAAATATCAGATTATATTTTGAGGTTAAAGATACTGGTATTGGGATTTCAGCAGAAACAATAGCACATCTATTCCAACCCTTTAGCCAAGCAGATAGTACAACGACCAGAAGATTTGGGGGAACTGGTTTAGGATTAGCCATTACTAAACAATTAGTTAGCATGATGAAAGGTGAAATTGGAGTAGAAAGTGTCAAAGATCAAGGCTCGACTTTTTGGTTTACGGTGGAATTATCAAAACACCCAACTTTATCCCATCCGCCTGTTTTTAAACAAGAATATTTTACTAAATTGCGTGTTTTAGTGGTTGAAACTAATCCAACTTGTCAAAAAGTGTTACGCCATTACCTCTCTGCATGGAAAATAAATACCGATACTGCGCAAACAGCACAAGAAGGTATTACTTTATTGAAAGAAGCAATAGCACAACCTTATGATTTAGTTATTTTAAACTTAAAACTATCTGAAAATAGTACTTCTCTCATACGTACTATTAAAACTGATTCTGCCATTACTAACACTCGCTTGATATTATTAACTTCTATCGATCAACTCAGTGTGCAAAAAATACAAAATTTTGGTATCGCCTGTACACTAAATAAACCGATCAGACAAATGCAACTACATAATTGCCTGATGATTGCAATGGCAAAAACGGTAAAACCGCCTATTGATACGCCCATTCTATCTCAAACCCATAAAAAAATTTATAAGGTAAAATTTAATGTGCAAATACTTTTAGCAGAAGATAGTTTAGTTAATCAAAAAGTTGCTCGCTTAATGCTCGGTATTTTTGGTTGTCAAGTTGATATTGCTAACAATGGTTTTGAAGTTATACAAGCACTAGAACATAAACAATACGATCTCATTTTTATGGACTGTCAAATGCCAGAAATGGATGGTTTTGAAGCCACCCGCCTCATTCGTGCACGAGAAACAAACGGTGAACATATACCTATTATTGCTTTAACTGCACATGTAGTAGAAGGTGGACGAGAGCAATGTTTTGCAGCGGGCATGGACGATCATTTAAGTAAACCTTTTGCGAAAGAACAATTACACGAAATGTTGATTAAATGGCTAGAACACAAGAAAGTCTAGCACGTGATAAAAGCAACTTTTTTGAAAAATGCGAGACACACAACCGTCCACACCCCTATAAAGAGGGTATGGGAGTGGAAAGCAGTGAGCAAGGGACAAAGAATTTTGGAATTTTGATCTAAACAATCATGACTACAACTATCTTATCTATTGTATTTACGGCGGAATTTGTCAACACGTCCTGCTGTATCAATCAATTTTTGTTTACCAGTATAAAAAGGGTGACACGCAGAACAAACATCTAAATGAATTTCTTTTTTAGCTGTAGACCGTGTAGTAAAAGTGTTGCCGCAACTACAAACTACCTTAATTTCATTGTAGGCAGGGTGAATGCCAGTACGCATAATATCAACCTCGTGTAATGTTAAAGAATATATCAGTTAAAAGCCGCCATTAGATAGAACAATACTTACCACATTATACACTATTGCGTTTTGGTGTTCATGACAATTAAAATTTATCTGGAATTTTTTATCCTAATCTATACGTCAATAGCATTAAGTTAAGGAAATTTTGCTTCCCCCTTTACCAAAGGGCGATTGAGGGGGATTTTTTATATTTCAATTACTTAAATCCCCCCTGCCCCCTTAAAAAAAGGGGGGAAACGCATAACTTAATGGCATTGAATCTATACGTTAGTTCGATATAACCATTTCAATCTATATTATTTTTATTAATAACCTAACTTTATTTTACCAATCATATTTAAATAGTTAACAATGTTATTGTCAATAAAAAAATTGCTAAAAAAACTTTGTCTCGATATTGATAACGTAAATGGGTTAGGAGATAAAATTGACCGGTATAACCACGACATTTCATTGCTATTTCAATCTGTTGTGCGCGTGCAAAACTTTTAACTAACAACATACCTAATAAATAACCAAAACTACGATAAGTATGCCAATTGGTTTTTGCTTGAAAACAGCGCACTTGCATGGCACGTCTAAGTTGTTGATAAATTTGATGTAAAATATTAAAATAACGAATGGTGAATAGTAATAAATGAATAATTTTAACTGGAATATGCAGTTGATAAAGTGCATAACCTAATGTAACTAATTCAATGGTGGCAACTAAAGCGGTTAAACTGATAACAATAGCATTGGTTTTTAAAGTAATGAATAACGCCCAATGTAAACCAATATAATTAATTGAAATAAAAGGATATTTATCTGTTAAACTCAGAGGTAAAATTAACCAAATCAAGATAATAAACAGATTTAGAGGTAATAATCTACGGAAAAGTGTAGCCAATGGAATTTTAGCTAACTTGATGAATAAGAAAGAAAGAAATAATCCAATAAATAAAGTAGATATCTGTTGTTGTCCAACAAGCCACACAGAAAATATGACCGCGGTAATAATTCGAATACGCGGGTCTATTTGATTAATATAGGAATTCTTTTCAATTAAATGAGTAGTTAACAAATAAAAATGGGATTGAGAAGGTAACGCGGATGAAATTATTGTATCACAATCCGCGTTTAAAAGATTGGGCTATTTAATCTTAGCTTCTTTATATTCAACATGTTTACGAGCAACGGGATCGTATTTTTTTAAAACTAATTTATCAGGCATTGTACGTTTATTTTTAGTTGTGGTATAAAAATGACCGGTGCCTGCTGATGAAACGAGTTTGATTTTGTCACGCATAAATTATTATATCCGAATTTTGGTTGTAAATTGTTTACTATAAATTGATCTTTAAACCTTAATTCCGCGCGCACGGATATCCGCAAGCACTGTATCAATCCCTTTTTTATCGATAGTACGCATACCATTACAGGATAAACGCAATGTCACCCAACGATTTTCACTGGCTACCCAAAAGCGATGGCTATGTAAATTGGGCAAAAAGCGTCGTTTTGTTTTGTTATTTGCGTGAGAAACATTATTACCAGACATAGGACGTTTCCCTGTTACTTGACAGACTCTTGACATATTCTTAAACCTTATTTTACTTGAGAACGGATTATTTTAACACAAGAAACTGATTTTTTGAATTAGCTTATTAATTAAATCAGCAATTCTCAATTTAATATGGTAAAAATAACGCGAAAACTATTTTTGGCGTACATAAAATTCCCAGTATGAATCAAGTCCATTTAATGCGCATTAGTGTTCGATAATTGGCAGCATTTAACTGATTTTATGCTCGAAGCCCTCTTGGCTCAATAGCATTAAGTTAAGGAAATTTTGCTTCCCCCTTTACCAAAGGGGGATTGAGGGGGATTTTTTATATTTCAATTACTTAAATCCCTCCTGCCCCCTTTAAAAAAGGGGGAAAACGCTTAACTTAATGGCATTGAGGGTAAGCGCATGGGCTAACGAAAGTCATTTGGTTTTAGGGCAAGAAGCCACCGAAGAGAAGTTTAATGAAATTACTGCAATTCCAAAGCTACTAGCCTTGCTGGAATTAGAAGGTTGTATTGTCACCATTGATGCGATGGGTCGCCAACGAAATATTACGAAACAAATCATTGACCAAGGTGGCGACTATTCAATTGGGCTAATTGGCGTTTAGATGTTGTTTTTCGTGAAGATGAAAGCAGAATTCGCAAAGGCAATGCACCTGCCATCATGACCACAATTCGGCATTTATGTATGGGACTTTTTGACGCTGATCCTACGCCAATCAGCCTCCCAAAAAAACGCCGTAAAGCAAGTTGGAGTGATACCTACCGCGCTAAACTTGTGTTTGGTGAGAAATTTTAATGCGTTTGCCCTGCTTGATATCATCTACTCTAACACCTTTATTCGACTTTACATTAGAATAACTTACTTTGGAGTTCTTTTACAGCCTCAACGCTTGGGAACAAGAAAAAGAAAAAAAGGAATTTAAGACACAGGTAAATTATTTTTTTAATAAAGTTTATTCTAAAAAATCATCACTAAAATATGAATAAACAATCCTAGGTTCAATAAATTTCAAAGAAGAAACAATTGCGCCTTGCTTATCAATTGTAAAAATACCTTGATATAAGTCCGTTCCTTTGGTCAACCATAAAGAAACTACATAATCATTTTTTTGTTGTTTTGCTTGTGGTTCGGTCAGTTGTTGGGCAATTTTTTGCCAACGTTTTTCATCTAAGATATTAAAATAAATAATATTTTCTGGAGAAATCACCTGTACACCTGTTGCGGAAAAACTAAAGAAAAAATATATGTAGCTTATTGCTTCTGTTTCTGAGGTTATATATATTGGTTCATCAATCACTAATTGACGCAATCCATCTTGCAAATTATCGTATTCTTCACGAACAACTTTTTGCTCAAGAGTAGCAAAGGTGATGTCCATTATTGGTGTAATACCATTAGCAATAGCCCACCAAAACTTCCATTTTCTAAAATAAGGTTTATCAATTTGCTTTAAAGAACAATCTGTTGCTCTCATATCAAAGTTCGCAAGCCATTTTGCTAACATCATTCCTGCTGTTTTATTGTGATTTAACAAACGAGCAAGACGTGCTGTATCATAACGAATGGTAAAGTCTTTTCTATTGATTGCTTCTCTATCAACAAACACTGCTTCGATAGGTATATTTAATATGTTAGTAAGACCTGATGGAAGACTTAAATTGGATACAGCGATAAATAATGATTCGTGAAATTTGAACAATGGTAAAGCATTATGTTGTTCGATCAATTCTATTTCAGACAAACTTAACTCGCTTAAATCAATTTCAATAGCATCTACATTGATAACAGCTAATTTTTGATGGGAAGTCATTGGTTGGATGATTTCAGAATTATTCATTTGCTGCTTTTCTAAATACGAACCTAGTTGGTTAATGGGCTTTGCTGATAGTTTGTTTCTTCTATACGCTATCGGTATTTTACGTTATTATAATAAAATTTGAATAATTAGCATAACTTAAGTAACTCATGTAGGATAAAGAATACATGGATATACCTGTGATTGAAATTGGCGTATTACCTCCTGATCCAGTTGCACCTGATGCTTTACAAGGCATTAAACGCCAACAGACTAATCCATCGCGTTGGCAAGGTGAAAATTGGTCAACTTTCGTCAATGCTTTAGCCGAACAAGGAATTGAAGTACGACAAGATTTAGCCAGTTGTGGTATTTTCGTCACAGATGCAGGTGGTGTGGCTTATGGAATGCCACATGGCATCGTTGTAGCGTGCAGTGCTGAACAAATTGCAACTTTATTGAAAGTGGCTCAAGTTTATCATATTCCAGTGACAGTACGCGGGGGCGGCTTAACGACAGAAGGTGAATCTGTTGCTTATGGTGGTGTTTTGCTCGATATGACAGGTATGAGTCAGGTATTGTATATCGATACTGAAAAATTGATCGTAAGAACGCAAGCGGGTATTTTTTGGCATAGTTTAGCTGAAGTATTACGTCGCCGTGGTATGGATTATTTATCTGCTCCTTTGAATTTAACTTCTTCTGTCGGTGGGACTTTAGGCGTTGGTGGAATTGATGTGAATTCTTCACGGTTTGGCTGTAGTGCGGATCAGGCAATTGCATTACAAGTTGTGACTCCTACTGGAGAAATTGTTGAATGTTCTGATACGGAAAATCCTGAGTTATTTAAACGGGTGATTTTAGGTTATGGACAATTTGGTGTGATTACTGAAGCAACATTAAAAATTCGTCCCTTTACTCCGTTGAAAATGCACTATTTTTATTACAGGCCCGTAGGTCCGATTAGCGTAGCGTAATCGGACGCATGTTATTCACCGCTGCTAACCGAAATATCTATATCACCACACCACAAGGTAAATAAATACCTTTGGGCATGATTTAATGATTTTTTTGTTTTGAAATGTGAGATTATTAATCTGATAAACATGCGTCCGATTACGCTACGCTAATCGGATCTACGGTCTACTAACTTAGAAATTAGCGATTGTTGTCAACCTCTGTTAAATTGACGTAAAAAACGTAAATCATTTTCAAAGAATAAGCGTAAATCTGGTACACTATAACGTAACATTGCCAATCGTTCTACGCCTAAACCAAAGGCAAAACCGGTGTAGGTTTCATTGTCAATGCCTACAAATTCAAGTACATTAGGGTGAATCATGCCGCAACCTAATACTTCTAACCAGCCAGTTTGTTTGCACACACGGCATCCTTTGCCTCTGCAATGTACGCACTGCACATCGACTTCAGCAGAGGGTTCGGTAAATGGAAAATAAGAGGGACGAAAGCGTACTTTTAAGTCGTCGCTTTCAAAAAATCGTTTTAAAAAATCGTCTAAAATGCCTTTTAATTCAACAAACGAAACTTCAGTATCTACCATAAATCCTTCAACTTGATGGAACATTGGGCTGTGAGTTGCGTCAAAATCGCAGCGATAAACGCGTCCCGGGGCTATAATTTTTAGCGGTGGTTTTCGGCTTTCCATCACGCGAATTTGCACTGGTGATGTGTGTGTACGCAATAAGGTATGTGCATCAAAGTAGAAGGTGTCGTGCATAGCACGCGCTGGATGGTGGGCAGGAATATTTAACGCTTCAAAATTGTGATAATCATCTTCAATTTCAGGACCTTCTTCTACGGTAAATCCAATTTGGGTAAATAACGTGGTAATGCGTTGTAATATTTGCGTAACTGGATGTAATCCGCCTCCACTGAATCCACGCCCGGGCAAAGTCACATCAATTTGTTCTGCCGCTAATTGTGTTTGTAAACGCGTTTGTTGTAAGCGAAGTCGATGCGTTTCAAGCGTTTGTTGTATGATTTGTTTCGCTTGATTAATCTCTTGTCCCGCTTGTGGACGTTCGGCTACGGGTAATTTACCTAATTGTTTAAGTTGTTCAGTTAAAATACCTTTTTTGCCTAAAAAATGAACACGTAATTGTTCTAATTCGTTCAAATTTTCAACGTTATTAATATCTTGTTGTGCTTGGGTAATGAGTTCTGTTAATTGCATGATTTTTCAAATAATTAAGTGATATGGATAACGCCACATGACGCTATCCATAATGGGCTAATTTATTCTACTGTAAATTCAATCGGTTGACCGCTGTAAATAATGTCATTATTGCTATTCAAGCGGTAACCTACATATACTTTGTAATTACCGGGCATAGTTTGAAAATTTCCATTAAAAATAGGAACTTCCATCGTAGCGGGTAATTCAATATTTTCTTGCGCAGGCAGCAAATCCGCCATTTCCATCGTACGCCATTCTTGCCATACTGTATTATAGCGCATATAAATGCCGGTGAAATTGTTGCTAAGATAAATACCTACCACGATAATATCAGCTTTTTGCCCGATGTGGTTGCTATCAACCGTGATTGTACCTGTTACGAAGACGTCATCTGTTTGCGCAATTTGAGTTAATGGTAATGGTTGTTCCAGTGATTTTGTCACCATACCGATAAAATTCGCGATGGTAAATACTTCTTTACCTTTAGTATTCACGCCAATACCATTACTATCAATGCTTTCTGTTGGTAATGTTTGGGTTGTTACTGTTAAAGTATCACCACTTATACTACCTGTGGGATTGCTAATGTGCACCCAATATTGAGTTGTTTCTGTCAAAGCAGGTGTGATCAAAATTGCTGCATTTTCACCAACAGGTGTATCAGTATTACCTGCTTCTCCTTGATACCATTGATAAATAATTGGTGCTGAAATTGTGCGTACGCCTTCAATCGGTGATAATGTGACAGTTAAAGTTGCCATTTTACCCTCATAAATCGATAAAATATCCGTTTGTGAATCAATATTGAAGTCGCGTTGTCCTTCTTTTAGCGTTAAAATTAAATTACCCATATCGCTATAAGCACTGCTCACATTGATGAAATAAGTTGTGCCTTTTTTAACAGAAACAGTCACTTGAGAGCTTTTACCCATGTCTGTGATTTCAGTTGTGTCTATAGAAAAATCATCGTTACAAGCGATTTCTTTGCGTGGACGATTAAATCCATCCCAAACAGAAAGTACGGTGTCATAGCTTGAGGTACGGGTTGAGATAATTAGGTTGTCCATATTGGAAGTGGGTTTATATTTGTACCATACACTGGCTGTACCTGGTGAACAACTGGGTTCAAATTCACCTTCTTCTTTTGTGGCACCTAAAGTATTTTGGGTGACGGTATAGGGTAATAATTCATTAATTTCAATAGCTTGAGCAAGGTTATCGTTAGTTGGTGGTGCGGTCATATTAAAATTTAATAAACCTGTTTGCGCCAATAAACTACCCCCAGACAAAGTGCCAGTTGCAACATTGATATAGTAATTTGTGCCTGCGGTTAGTGCTAAACTCAAAGCGGAATTACTTCCAGAATCATCGTCATCACAAGCGATTTCGGTTAATGGATGGTTAGCACCCGTCCAAATGGATAGAATGGTGTTATAATCTGAAGACAATGTATCGAATACAACGGTTTGATTTGTAGCGGGTTTATATTGATACCACACGCCGCCTTGGTTGCCTTTACCACAACTGGCAATGGTTTCGTTTGCTTCAAGAGTGGCTCCATTAGTCTGTTGAGTATGATGGTAATTGCCAGTTTCATCAGTTTTGATCGTTAAGGCTTTGGCTAAAGCGTCATTGGTCATGGTATTCACTGCTTTAGCATTCAATACTAACGTGCCTTCACCTTGATAACCATTGATTTGAATATAGTAACTACCTGGCGTTAAGTTAACCGTTAAGTAAGATTGAATTTGTGAGCCAGAAGCATCATCACCGCAATCTATCGCTGTTAGCGGATGTCCCGTGCCTTGCCAAACTGATAAAACTGTGTCGTAATTGCTACCAAAAGTATCAAAACTCACCGTTTGCGCTTCAGTTACCGTATATCGATACCATACTGATGTGGTGGCATCTTTAAGACAAGTGGGTGTTAATTCTCCACTTTCTTGTGTTGCAGCAATCGTTGTTTGAGTATTAGTGTAAGGTAATGTAGTGATAATTGTGGCTTGTGCAATTTCATCATTAACTGGTGCTGCAATTGCTATTGATGTCAATAGCCACATAAAAATAATTGAAATAAGTATACGTATCGATGTTAAAAAAAACATAATGAACCTAGTTTTTGTATAGTGAGTTAAGGATATATAAACAATATGTTACAATCATAAACGGTATAACACAGAGATGAAGAAAGCAATGATGATACCTGAATCGCCAGAGAATATCGCTTCTCTAATCCCAACTCAACCTTCTTTTTGGTACAATCCGCGCGTTCATGCGATTTTATTTCAATTGATTGCACTGTTCGCTGTGATTGGGCTTGGGATTTTCATTTTTCACAACACATTAATTAATCTTGAACAGCGTGGTATTAGCACAGGCTTTGATTTTTTAAATCGAGAAGCCGGTTTTGGTATTTTGCAAACATTAATTGAATATACTGAAACCTCTAGTTTTGCTCGTACATTTATAGTAGGTTTATTAAATACACTTTTAGTCTCAATATTGGGTATTATTTTTGCCACCTTACTCGGTTTTATTATTGGGATTGCGCGTTTATCTTCCAATTGGTTAGTCAATAAATTAGCCACTACTTATATAGAAATATTTCGCAATATCCCATTATTATTACAAATTTTCTTTTGGTATGGTGCAGTATTACAAACATTGCCTTCACCACGACAAAGCTATCAGATGGGAGAAATGTTTTTTTTAAACATCCGCGGCTTATATTTACCTAAAGCCATCATAACAGAAAGTTTTTCATGGGTTATGCTATCATTAGCTGTTGTTTTAGTTATAATTTTACTACTAATTCGATGGTCAAGAAATCGTCATCAGACAACAGGCAAGACATTTCCGACTTTATTAACGGGATTAATTTTACTCATTACAATCCCCACAATCACTTTTTTTGCGCTAGACACACCCTTGATTTGGGAATTACCTGAATTAGAAGGATTTAATTTCGTCAATGGCGTGATTATTATTCCTGAATTAATAGCCTTACTGTTTGCTCTATCCATTTACACCGCCGCTTTTATTGCTGAAGTCGTGCGTGCAGGTATTTTATCGGTAAATCAAGGACAAAGAGAAGCAGCGCATGCATTGGGATTAAAACCACAACAAACCTTACGCCTGATTATTATTCCCCAAGCAATGCAAGTCACAATTCCCCCTTTAACCAATCAATACCTTAATTTAATTAAAAATTCCTCCTTAGCAACTGCCATTGGTTACCCTGATTTAGTCGCAGTATTCGCTGGCACCACGTTAAATCAAACAGGACAAGCAATTGAAGTCATGACCATGACCATGTCCGTTTATTTGCTATTAAGTTTATTAACCTCTTTATTAATGAATTGGTACAACGCTCGCTTGGTGATACGCAAATGACCCACATTCAACCTATTAACAAAGACTTACCGCCACCTACACTGACTATTAATCTGGTCACTTGGTTACGGATAAATTTATTTTCTAGTACTTTTAATACCTTACTCACATTAACTTGTTTATATTTGCTGTACTTAACTATTCCACCTTTTATCAATTGGGCATTTATTCAAGCCGATTGGTTTGGTGATAGTCGTGCTGATTGTACCAGTAATGGAGCTTGTTGGGCATTTATCTTCGTGCGGTTTAATCAATTTATCTATGGTTTTTACCCAGAAAATTCATATTGGCGCGTTAATCTCACTTTTATCTTATTTGTACTGTTAATATTTCCCTTATTTATTGATAAATTTAAGAAAAAAATCGCATTAGCCAGTTTCATTTTAACCATTTATCCCATCATTGCCTATTTACTGTTATACGGTGGCTACTTCGGCTTAACGATTGTTGAAACCGATCAATGGGGTGGATTAATGCTAACGCTGCTTCTCGCCATCACTGGCAGTATACTTGCTTTACCTTTAGGGATTTTATTAGCATTGGGACGACGCTCGACCATGCCCATTATCAAAATCTTATCCATTGTATTTATTGAATTTTGGCGAGGTGTACCGTTAATCACAGTTTTATTTATGGCATCGGTGATGTTACCGCTATTTTTGCCAGATGGCGTCAATTTTGACAAATTATTACGCGCATTAATCGGTATCGTACTGTTTGAAGCAGCATACATGGCAGAAGTGGTACGCGGTGGATTGCAGGCTATTCCTAAAGGGCAATATGAAGCAGCAAAAGCATTAGGTCTCACTTATTGGAACAGCATGATTTTTATCATTTTACCTCAAGCACTCAAATTAGTCATTCCGGGTATTGTCAATACATTTATTGCCTTATTTAAAGACACAACTTTAGTCCTCATTATCGGCTTGTTAGACGTATTAGCTGTTATACACAACGCATTTACTGATCCTAATTGGCTAGGCTATTCCACAGAAGGTTATGTTTTTGCTGCATTTATTTTTTGGATATTTTGTTTTAGTCTGTCACGCTATAGCCAATATTTAGAAAAGAAACTTCATAACTAAACAAAAGTATCAATTTCACTCATTACTATGACTCATTCGCCACAATTAGCACCACCGGCTAAAATTTTACTGCGCCATGTCGGACGTGCCATTGCAGATTATGCCATGATTCAAGAGCAAGATCGCGTTTTGCTGGGTTTATCAGGTGGTAAAGACTCTTTATCATTGTTACATATTTTGGCACATTTACAACGTTATGCGCCGATTCGATTTGAATTAGGGGCTTTAACCGTTGATCCACAAATTCAAGGGTTTGATCCTTCACCATTGAAACACTATTTAGCTGCGTTAAATATCCCCTATTTCTATGAATCTCAAGCAATTATGGAACAAGCACAACAACATATGCAACGTGATTCTTTTTGTGCCTATTGTGCCCGTATGAAACGTGGGATTATGTATAAAACTGCACGCGAACAAGGTTACAACGTATTGGCTTTAGCGCAGCATTTAGATGATTTAACAGAAAGTTTTTTTATGTCAGCTCTATATGAAGGGCGTTTACATACTATGAAAGCACATTACACTAACGATGCTGGAGATGTTCGGGTTATTCGTCCATTGGTTTATGTACGTGAGAGACAAACACATGATTTCGCAAATAAAAATCAATTACCCGTTATTATGGACAATTGTCCCGCTTGTTTTAGCGCACCCACTCGACGCGATCATATTAAAAATTTGTTGGCTCAAGAAGAAAAAGAATCTCAACATGTCTTTAAAACATTATTAAATACAATGCGTCCATTAATGGGTGAACGAGTGAATAAAAAAAATGCAGCTCGGTAAGAAGACTTTTCATCTCTCGCTCAAAATGTTATCTTAAAATCCTCACACCGCGTTAATTTTATACAAATGGATTCAATACCTCATATCACTGTTGCTGCGATTATTGAGTCGGATCAACATTTTTTATTGATAGAAGAAGAGTCGGATGGTTTAATCGTAATAAATCAACCTGCTGGTCATTTAGAAATAGGCGAAACTCTCATTGAAGCCGTCGTGCGTGAAACATTAGAAGAAGCCGCTTGGCACTTTATTCCTGAAGCAATTGTTGGTATTTATCAATATACTCACTCCATTAATGAAATTACTTACATTAGAATTGCTTTTTGTGGAAAACATCACTTACACCAGCCCGATCGCCCTTTAGATACGGGAATTTTGCGTACTGTATGGTTAACTCGTGATGAAGTTGCGCAGAGTCAATCCGTGCGTAGCCCTATGGTATTACAAGGAATTGATGATTTTTTAATCGGACAACGCTATCCATTGTCAATGCTTAAGTCAATGAATTGAAACAAATTGCGAGATAACTTCTTGTTTTAAGAGGTTATCTCAAAATGAGCAAATTATTTTTTCTGCTTTTGTTGGTAATCTTCAATAGCCGATTTGATTGCCCCTTCTGCCAAAACGCTACAATGAATTTTGACTGGAGGCAATGCAAGTTCTTCAGCAATTTCAGTATTTTTAATTTGTGCGGCTTCTTCTAAGGTTTTACCTTTTACCCATTCTGTCAACAGTGAGCTGGACGCAATTGCAGAACCACAACCGTAAGTTTTAAATTTTGCATCTTGAATCACGCCATCATCACCCACCTTAATCATCAAACGCATGACATCGCCACACGCCGGTGCGCCCACCATACCAGTACCTACTGTTGGATCACTGGTATCTAACGTGCCAACATTGCGTGGATTTTCATAATGATCAAGTACTTTAGTTGAATAAGCCATTGTTTTTTTCCTTGTTCAAATAAATATAGAATATTATTAATGTGCTTGCCACTGAATTGTATTTAAATCAATACCTTCCTTATACATATCCCATAATGGTGATAATTCACGTAATTTTGCAACTTTAGTGCGAATAAATGGAATTGCATAATCAATATCGGCTTCTGTGGTAAAACGCCCTAAAGTGAAACGAATGGAACTATGCGCTAATTCATCACTACGTCCTAAAGCGCGTAAAACATAGGAAGGTTCTAAAGAAGCTGTCGTGCACGCCGATCCTGAAGAAACCGCTAGATTGCTTAATGCCATCATAAGAGATTCGCCTTCGACGAAGTTAAAACTGACATTTAAGTTTCCAGCTATACGTTGATCCCAATCACCATTTAGATAGATTTCTTCCATATCTTTGATGTTTTCCCATAATCGATTGCGTAATAGGCGAATACGTTCATTTTCACTTTGCATTTCAGCTTTGGCAATACGAAAAGCCTCGCCCATACCAACAATTTGATGCGTAGGCAAAGTTCCCGAACGCATACCTCGTTCTTGACCACCACCATGCATTTGTAATTCAAGACGAACTCTGGGTTTGCGACGCACATAAAGTGCACCAATTCCTTTAGGACCATAAATTTTATGGGCTGAAAGAGACATTAAATCAACAGGCATTGTTGCGAGATCAATAGGAATTTTACCAGCACTTTGCGCAGCATCTACATGAAATAATACACCTTTTTCTCGTAGCATCGTGCCTATAGTGGTAATATCTGTAATTACGCCTATTTCGTTATTGACATGCATGAGACTCACTAAAATTGTGTCTTTACGAATAGCAGCAGTCAATTTGTTTAAATTAATCAATCCATTAGATTCAGGGTCTAAGTAAGTCAGTTCAAATCCTTCTCGCTCCAATTGGCGACAGGTATCTAAAACTGCTTTATGTTCTGTTTTACAAGTAATAATGTGTTTGCCCTTATTGTGATAAAAATGGGCAACGCCTTTAATTGCAAGATTATCAGATTCAGTTGCACCTGAGGTCCAGACAATATCTTTAGTATCACAGTTGAGCAATGCGGCTACCTGTTCTCGGGCTTCTTCCACTGCTTTTTCTGCTTCCCAACCAAAACTGTGCGAGCGAGAAGCGGGATTGCCATAAATCCCTTCTGATGTCAAATAATGCATCATTTTTTCAGCGACTCTGGGATCAACCGGCGTGGTTGCTGCGTAGTCAAAATAAATAGGCAATTTCATAATCGTATCCCCAAAGTGTAAACTTATTGAATTTTGAGTAAGTTTGATAAATAGTTTACTGTTTTAGTCTGATATTAATTGATAATCAATTGTACCTGAAAACAGTAATTTCATAAAATGATATTTAGAGACCATTTTATTCATTTTCAAGGTGAAGCGCATTGTTATTCATGTCCGACCCATCGCCAAGCTAACCATACTGCAATCACACAAGCCAGTGAGGCAAAAGTGTAGCTAAACTGAGCGCCCATACTATGCCACGTATAACCGCTGAATAAACTGCCCGCTGCACCGCCCATACCAAAGCTAACGCTGACGTATAATGCCTGTCCACGTCCACGTAGGTGTCCAACGAAATAGCGATGTATAAAGTGAATGGATACGCCGTGATATAAGCCGAAACTGGCGGCGTGTAATAATTGGGCAATTAATATAATACTAATCCATTCAACACCATAGCCAATTAATAACCAGCGTATTGCAGTTAAAATAAGACTGGTAATCAATAAGGTGCGCAATCCAAAACGATGAATTAAACGGTGCATAATGAGGAAAGTCAATACTTCTGCAACGACCCCTAATGCCCATAATTGTCCTATCAATGTGCGACTATAGTGATATTGTTCTAGATAAATGGTGTAAAAAGTGTAGTAAGGTCCATGACTGGCTTGCATTAAAAAACAAACTAAGAATAATATCAATACTTTAGAGTGACGTAGTACATGACGAAGGGAGTGTTTAATTTCTGTGGTAGGTTGCGTTGGGTGTTCAGGAATGAAAAAACTGCTGATACTAATCATGAGAAATAGTGCAGATACGATAAAAGGAAATAAAATAATCGATTTTTCCTCAAGTAACCAGCCAAAAATGATCACAGCTGCAATAAAACCCACTGATCCCCATAAACGTATATAGCTGTAATAATAGGTATTTTTTCCTAAATATGCTAAAGTAGTGACTTCTACTTGTGGTAAAGCAGCATTCCAAAAAAAACTAAATATACCCAACATAATCGCTAAACTGAGGTAACTTTGGTAGAAAAAAATGCCAGTAAAACATAAAAATGCCAAAATTGAGCCAATACGTACTAAAATGACATGTTTACCCAAATGATCAGCCAACCATCCCCAAATGTTGGGAGCGATAATACGTGTTGCCATGGTGATCGCAATTAATTCTCCAATTTCATCGGGATTGAAGTGTAAAGATTGTAAATAAAGCCCTAAATAAGGTGCTAAAGCCCCTAAGCTGGCAAAATAAAAAAAATAGAAATTGGACAAACGCCAGTAGGGTAAGGCGGGCATGTTTAACATAGGGGGAAAATTTAATACTTTTGAAATTCAATAAATTCTGTTTGGCAAAAATGGGCGTTTAAATCTTGGAAAATCGTAGCCCATGTTTGCCATATATGAAGAGAGTTCGATTTGAGTTGTTATAATAATAGTGGTTAAAATAAAATTTATTGCTTGGTGCCATCGAGATTAACGCCGGTTGCACCATCAAATTTAGCACCTTTAATTTTCGCGCCTTTTAATTTTGCACCGTTTAAAATGGCGTCTTTGAAGTCAGCACCTCGAAGATTAGCATTTCTAAAGTCGACACCACGCAAGTTGGCTCCGCGTAAATTGGCTTTGCTTAAGTTGGTACTTGCCATTTTCGCGCCTCTCAAGTTGGCTTTACGTAATTCAGCACCAGATAAATTGGCACGCTTTAAATCTGCACCACGTAAATTGGCACCGCGCAATCGGGCACCACGCAAATTGGCACTGCTTAATTTTGCTCGCACTAATCGAACACCAACCAAATTTGCGGCACTTAAATCACATTTAACGCATTTTTTACCCGCTTTGACTGAGTTTACATCGTTTGCGTTTGCGGCAATACTCACTTGAGAGCTAAAACCAATTAGCAATGGAATTAAGGTTATAGTGAGCAATCTTTTTAAAAGTTGTTTCATAAAATGACATCCTTTAGCTAAAATTATTTAACTGTTGATATAGTCTAAAGTAAACAATAAGATATATGTAAAATAGATTAGAAATGACAAAATATGTATCTGCTTCAAAAAACATATTTAAATGTATGTATTTGATAATTCGCTTTCTGTTG
>DYNN01000212.1 GCA_020721045.1 Thiomargarita sp.
AATTTAACAAATTTTTTATTAATTAGCCATAACTAATGGAAAAATAAATCAAATATAACAATACTTAAGAGAAAGATTTTTTAATCAATCCTAGCGTAATACGTTCTAATCCGGCTAAATCTCTAATTGTTTCAATAAATTGATAATTTTGTTGTAGCAATTCTCTAACCATTTGCCCTTGATCGTAACCATGTTCAAGTAACAACCAACCATTTTCCAGTAAATAGTGTGGTGCTTGTTGAATAATATGGCGAATAGCTGTTAAACCATCATTTCCTGAAACCAATGCGTGACGGGGTTCATAACGTAAATCGCCTTGTGATAAATGTGGGTCAAATTCAGCAATATAAGGTGGATTACTGACAATCATATTCACTTTTAAATCGGTTAAATTATCAAACCAATCACTGAGACGAAATTTTACTTGATGTAACTGCAAACGTTGTGCATTATGTTGTGCCATTGCTAAAGTATTAGGATCGCAATCACTGGCAATTATCGAAAGCGTGGGTAATTGATACGCGAGTGCTAGGGCAATTGTGCCACATCCTGTTCCTAAATCAATCACTTGTTTATTATCTGTTAAACGTAACAAAGCCTGTTCAACTAAAATTTCGGTTTCAGGACGTGGAATTAAAGTAAATTTATCGACTTGTAGTGGTAGTGACCAAAATTCTTTTTCTCCAACTAAATACGCAATTGGTTCGCCGGCTATTCGTTGATTTAATAGGTGTTGAAAATCTGCATCTTGTTTAAAAGTAAGTAATTTATCCTTCCACGCATAGAGATAACTTCGATTTTTTTTAAGTACATAGCTAAGTAAAATTTCGGCATCCAAACGAGGTGTCGGTGAAGAAAGTTGTCGATAAGCTTGTTGCAAAGCGAATTGAATGGTACGTAACAAGGAAAAATATCCATTTGACTAAGTTGAATAAATCAGGTTAAACGTTTTGTATTATTTACGAATACGTTAGAATAGCATGAGCAGTAATGATCGCATTTTTAATATAATCCACTTGAATTTATCATTACTCAACTGAAATATAATAACAACAGTTTACTTTTATTTCACCACTAATAGAAGGAAATCTCATGTCTGAGCTAGAACAAGCCATTGTCTCGATATTAAAAGATTTTGGAGGAGAAGCATCTTTATTTTTGATTACGAACCCAGATAGTCCTTGGGGCAAATTAGCAAATGCCAGTACATTGACTGAAGCCGTAAAATCTCTGGATGCACAAGGAATTGTTAAATATGATGCGGGTAATGATACTGTAGTTGCTGCGTAATTTTATTCATAATAAGATGCGCTAAGCATTGCAAAGCGCATCATTTGCGATTAATCTACGTGTTAATGCCATTAAATTAAGGAAAAATTGGTCGAGTAGCCCCAAGGAACTTCCCCCTGAGGCTCTCACAGAACCGAACGTAAAACTCTCACTTCATTCGGCTCTTATCACTCAACCTATTCGATCACTCGCTTATAGGCTTTAACTATCAAGCCTTATATACCGATTTTTGGAACACTCACACTCATTGGTGCATGACGTTACGCTTATGCACTCTATGTTTATTGCTTAACTTAATGATATTGATCCTACGAACTATTTATCCGATTCTTTTTACTTACCAAAACCTACCATGAGCAGATTTTAGCAACTGCGACAGAAAAACTGTCGGGTGAATCTACCAACGCACGAGTTTTACCCCGTGCCCTTTGTATGTTGT
>DYNN01000213.1 GCA_020721045.1 Thiomargarita sp.
TAGCGTATTCCCATTTTTATTGGCTATCTTATAACGTTATAAGATAGATTCAACTGTCAACGTTGACAGTTGGAATACTCACAAGTTAGCAAATAAAACTAACAATCAACTTGATATTGTTACAATAATCAACCACCCCAGCAATGGGATTTTTTATTGGCTATCTTATAACGTTATAAGTAACGAAAGCATCAAAACGATAACAAGTTAGCATACAGCAATGATGCAACGACGAAGCGAGGACACACCTGCCCGCAGCGAGGAGGCGCAAAGAACGGGGATTAATCAATCAAAAGTCCAATTCTGTAGAACAAGCCAAACCAGAAATTCCTATATCTCCCGATTCCCCAAAATTAAACCCATCAAAAAAAGCACGGATGGCTGCCTTTGATTAGGTATTCCTCGCCACTCCTCTGGTAGGCTGCCCCAGTCCGTCATCCCAAAATATGTCTATCTCATTGATTTGAAAAAGTCAAAATCTATTTTCATGACAGGTTCTGCCTTCTTTTTTCATGCCACTAAAATCATGACAGGTTCTGGTCAATTGCAGACATTGCGGACTGGTCAATTGCAGACATTGCAGACTGGTCAATTGCAGACATTGCAGACTGGTCAATTGCAGACATTGCAGACTGGTCAATTGCAGACATTGCAGACTGGAATAAAAAAACAAACAAACAATTTTTTTCTTCAAACCGTTTTTTTATTGCAGGCTGGAATGTCTGGAATGAGCAGGCTGGAATGGCTGGAATGAGCAGGCTGCAATGGCTGGAATGAGCAGGCTGGAATGGCTGGAATGAGCAGGCTGCAATGGCTGGAATGAGCAGGTTCTGGCGTGATTTTAGTGGCATGAAAAAAGAAGGCAGGTTCTGGCGTGAAAATAGATTTTTACTTTTTCAAATCAATGAGATAGACTTATTTTGGGATGACGGACTGGGGCAGCCTACCAGAGGAGTGGCGAGGAATACCTAATCAAAGGCAGCCATCCGTGCTTTTTTTGATTCCTTTCAATTGTGGCTTTAGCCCAATTGTGTTTGCGTTTCCCACGCTTTTAGATATTGGCGGCTGTTTCGGTGTGCCTCATTTCCAGTTGAAAAAAATGAAGTGGTCTTTTTTAAGGTTTTTGGTTTTCTAAAAAACGCTCGTTTCGACTAACTAGGGTTTTCAGTAACACCCCTAGTTAGTCTCACTCATGATACCCAAATATGCCCTAAAAGTGCCTTTTTTCTCTTTATTTTCATTAAGTTATGATTGCGGACATTTTAAATTTTGATTACGGACATTTTTATTTTAATAAAATCAATAACATGACTTTCGAAAATACGGTGTTTCGAATTTTTGATGTGAGACTTTTTGAAAATTGCTTTAATTTATTGATTTGTAAGAAATTAATCTCATAAAATACTTATTTGATTATTGTAACAGTATCAAGATGATTATTGTAACAGTATCAAGTTGATTATTGTAACAGTATCAAGTTTAAGGTGGTTTGGTGTTATTTGCTAACTTGTGAGCTTTAGTCACTTGTTACTAAATGGATTTTTTCGGAATTGAGACTTGAATTTTTTAATCGAGAGTGCTTAAATTGATGGGCGCAAAAAAAATGCAGGTTCAATAAAGTTATGTCTTCCAAACTCCACTTTATTTCCCCTGCATTGTGCCACTCGTTTCACTCAGATAGTTCACTCAGGCATTGGGATTATGTTAGCAAAATATTGTGT
>DYNN01000130.1 GCA_020721045.1 Thiomargarita sp.
ACCAAAGGGGGATTGAGGGGGATTTTTTATATTTCAATTACTTAAATCCCCCTGCATCCTTTAAAAAAGGGGGGGAAATGCTTAACTTAATGGCATTGATACACAGACTACTTAATAAGTTCATTTTTTTATATATTTGATGACACGTAAGCAACAAATATTGTAAATTAATAAACCATTAATCAAGACAAAGTTATATAATAACTTAACAGTTTGTGTAACCAATGGGATTGTTAAACCTTTTATTATTGATGGCAGAAAATTAAAATCAGTCAAAATTGTATTGAAAATGGCATTTCAAAGGTTGTTATAGGAGATGTGCCCAAATCGCTTGACCGTATCAATTTAGGAAAAAGAACCAATCAGAACTTTGTGAACTTGTCTCTAGGTCAGTTTGTAGAAAAATTAGGTTACAAACTTGGGTCACACGGCATTGAACTCGTGGTGGCAAACGAGAGTTATACAAGTAAAGCAAGTTTTATTTCAGGAGATAAAATGCCTAAACAATATGCGCCAAAGATAAACCCTAGTTTCAATGGTAGACGAATGAAACGGGGCTTGTATCAATCAAGTGATGGAAAGCTTTTAAATGCAGATGTCAATGGTGCTTACAATATTCTGAGAAAGAATGATTCCAATTTTTCGTTTTCCCAATTAGTTTCTACGGTTGGAAATAAGATAGGGGCATGGTTACATCCAACTCAGCGCATTCGTTTTTCGTAAACCTAAAACCAAGCAACCCTAAGCTTTCATGAGGCGAGGGGATAAAGGGTTGATACTCCCTCATTCACATCATTAAAGTGTTAACTCATTTGTTGACATGTTAATAGATGTCAATAGAATTGTTATCTTAACTGGCTCATTGATTTATTTTTAACCGAATCACCTAAAATATCTTTCTGAATTGCATCGTGCTATTTTCCACACAATTATAGAAAGAAAACGAACAACTTAGAATTGCCTTGGAGAAAGTGAAAGATGTTTAACGAAGATGAACAACAATCGCTTATCTTAGTGGTTGATGATGACGTATTCATGCGTGGCGTGTTACAAAATCTGCTTGAAGAGCAGGATTATCGCGTCATACAAGCACAAGATGGGGTTAAAGCTGTTGAAGAATTTAAACGCCATACCCCTGATTTAGTGCTATTGGACGCAGCGATGCCGCTGATGGATGGCTTTACTGCTTGTAGTGAATTGAAAAAGTTAGAAAAAGGTGCCGACACACCTATCATTATGATCACCTCGCTAGATGATGAGCGATCAGTTGATAAAGCTTTTTCTGCCGGTGCTGTTGAATATATTACCAAACCCGTTCATTGGGTTGTATTACGACATCGTGTCCACGTAATTTTGCAAGCCAAACGAGCGCAAGCCTCATTACGTAAGAGTGAAGCCCGTTTTCGAGGTATTTTTGAACAAGCGGCAATGGGTATTGCGTTGGTTAATATGGATGGCTATGTAATTCAAAATAATCTTGCTTTACAAAAAATGTTAGGGCTGGATGAAGTTGAAGTACAGGAAAAATTATTTAATAAATTATTCTATCCATTTGATAGTATTATTGAAAGAGAATTTCACCAACAATTGCTTGATGATATACGTAGCTATTATCAAATGGAAAAATATTTTTTCCGCAAAAATAGTCCTATGTTATGGGGAAGAATTACGACTTCGTTAGTACGTGATAATGAAGGCGCGCCTCAATATATTATTCAAATGATTGAAGATATTACCGAACGTAAACGCGCTCAAGTTAAACAACGTCTGGCTGCTAAAGTTTTTGAATCCACTTCTGATGCTGTGATGATTACCAATGCAGAAGGTAATATTATCGATGTAAATCAATCATTTCTATTATCTACAGGCTACAGCTACGATGAAATATTAGATAAAAATCCGCGTATTTTACAATCTGGTCACCATGACAGAAACTTTTATGAAAATATGTGGTTGGATACACGTGAAACTGGACGGTGGCGCGGTGAAATTTGGAATCGCCGCAAAGATGGCGAAATCTATTCCAGTTGGATGACCGTCAGTGCTGTGCGTGGTGAACATAATGAAATTATTCACTATGTTTCAGTTTATTCTGACATTAGTACATTGAAAGAAAACGATGAGCGAATGCGCTTATTAACACATTATGATGCGCTGACTAAATTACCTAATCGTTTGTTATTTCATGAATATATCACCCGTACTTGTCGTCAAGAAGAACGATTAGCTTTGTTATATATAGATTTAGATGATTTTAAGAGTATCAATGACAATTTTAGTTTTGATATCGGTGATGAATTTCTTAAAATTATTGCAGCGCGATTGAAACAATGTGTACGTGAAGGTGATACCGTTTCTCGTTTAGAAGGTGATGAATTTGGTATCATTTTATCGCCGATTCATCAAGACTATGATGCACGCGTCATTGCTGACAAAATTTTCGCCAGCTTGGCTGAATCAGTTTTATTAAGCGGTCATACGTTACAAATCGACTGTAATATTGGAATCAGTTTTTACCCAGAAGAAGGCATTGACGAATTAGATGGCGTGGAAACATTAATTCAACACGCTGATATGGCAATGTATTTAGCGAAAGAAGCTGGGAAAAATACCTATCATATTTATTCAGAATCAATACATGAATTTGAATAATTAAGTTGAATTCAAGGCGAAATTCCTAATTTGTTTGCACATAACTTTATAGTTATAATATGATTTAACTTTAAACATTGGAGTAGGGAACATTATGCAAAATGATATGATGAAACAATGGGCAGAATTAAACAAAGTTGCTATGTCTGCGATTCAAGAATTAGGTGCAATCAACACTAATGCGATGACTCGTTTAACGCAACGACAAATGGAAGTAGTGAGTTTGTATGTAGAAGGCGGTGCAAAACAATTGGAAGTGATTAGTCAAGCCGGTAACGTGCAAGATGCTGTGGCTGCACAATCGAAATTATTTGCCGAATTAAACGAAAAATTGATGGACAACGCTCGTAAAACCATTGAAGTGCTTACTGATACGAAAGCAGAATTAGCAACTTGGGCTGAAAAAAGTATGAGTGTTGCGATAAAAAATGTATCAAAAAATGACAGCAAATAATAAAACCGATTTCATTTAACTTGCTTTTAGTTTTCTATTAAGTAACACGCGCCAGCGCTACCTCCTTTAATAACGCTGGTGCCAACTCTTCACCCTTGTTTTGCTATTAGGCATAACATCTTAATACTACAGTAAAATTTTTATGTCAGACTCCCAACCAAACGATCAGGCACAAACGGAATGGCAACGAGATTTGTTAAATCGACTCGCTTTTGCCAATCTTAATGAACAAAGAAGAGCAAGACGTTGGAATATCTTCTTTAAACTATTGATTTTCATTTATTTACTTATAATACTTATTTCAGTTAACCCTAACTGGTATAAAAACTTAAGTAATATTAGTAGTGACAACATTGAACTCACAGCCAAACATACCGCCTTAATTGAAATTGCAGGTGTGATTGCAGCCGATACTGAAGCAAGCGCAGATACTATAATTACTGGTTTGAGAAATGCTTTTGAAGACGAAAATACTGCTGGAATTATTTTACGCATCAACAGTCCGGGCGGCAGTCCTGTGCAAGCGGGTTATATTAATGATGAAATTATCCGCTTACGTCAAAAATATCCACAAATAGCTATATATACAGTGATAACAGATGTTTGTGCGTCTGGTGGTTACTATATTGCCGCAGCAACTGATAAAATTTACGCGGATAAAGCCAGTATTGTCGGTTCAATTGGTGTTTTAATGAATGGTTTTGGTTTTGTAGAAACGTTAAATAAATTAGGCGTTGAAAGAAGATTATTAACAGCGGGTGAACACAAAGGTTTTTTAGACCCTTTCTCTCCTACAAAAGAAGCGGATATCGCACATGTCCAAACCGTATTAGGAGAAATTCATCAACAATTCATTAACGTGGTAAAAACTGGACGCGGAGAACGTCTTAAAGATAAAGAACATCCTGAATTATTTTCTGGTTTAATTTGGACTGGAGAACAAGGAATTAAACTAGGATTAGTTGACGAATTAGGCAGTGCCAGCCAGGTTGCACGTGATGTGATTGGTGCTGAAGAGATTGTCGATTTTACCCCACAACCTAATTATTTAGAACAATTTGCCCAACGTTTCGGTAGTACGATGACCAATTCGCTTGCGCAACAACTAAATTCGTTTACAGTGCAGTAAAATCTATTTATTCATCAAATTATCGAAGACATCTTTAATCTGTAATTGTAGGACAACATTATGAATACAATAAGAATATTGCTAAGTTTATTCGTATTATTTAGCCTATCAACCGCTATAGCAGAAGAAAGTTCACAAAGCACATTGTGGCAAAAAGTACGTGAAGGGCAAACGGGTTATACCGCTGTTACAAGTGCGCCTAACATGTTGATTGATAATCGCGGACAAAATTGGCGACAATTACGCAGCGCAACCATTGCAACTTACGGTGCGTGGTTATTAAGTGGACTTTTACTCGCTTTTGCCATTTTATTATTTACACGTGGCAGAATTCGTTTAGAAAAACCTAGAACAGGTAAAAAAATCACTCGCTGGCATGAATCTGAACGATTACTACATTGGTATACCGCAATCTTGTTTATTATTATGGCATTAACTGGTTTACTATTATTATATGGTAAAGCGATTTTTCTGCCTTATGTGGACAAAGCTCAATTTGCTTTCTACCTCAAATATTGCATGATAATTCACAACTATGCCGCTACATTCTTCTTGTTTGGTTTTATCATTCTCGTTTTCGTCTGGCTAGTTCATAGCTTTCCACGTTCAGAAGACAAACAATGGTTTATGAAATTAGGTGGATTATTTAGCCACGAACCCATGCAAGCAGGCTTTTTCAGCGCGGGTCAAAAAATTTGGTATTGGATTATCTTTTGGGTAGGTTCCACCGTTGTAGGTAGCGGATTATATATGAATTTACTCATTTTTGGACAAACAACCAGCGGATTACAATTAGCCAGTATTCTACATGCTGGATTTAGTATTATTTGGATAGCAGCCGCCCTAATTCACATCTACGCACACACATTGGGACGCGAAGGCTCATTGGAAAGTATGACAACCGGCAAAGTGGATGAGACTTGGGCAAAACAACATCATTCTCTATGGTCATAATTAAAAATTGACAAGATGCGGTCATAAGCCGCATCAACTATTTTTGGATTATATTTAAATAGTTATGTACTCTTGGCAACCCACAGCAAATTTTACGACTTTACAAGCGCGCGCCCAACTCTATCAACAAATTCGCACTTTTTTCGCACAACGCCAGGTATTAGAAGTTGAAACCCCCATCTTATCAGCAGCTTGTGTGCCTGATACCCAGATAGAACCGTTTGTAACCCAATATCATGGTGATCGGGTACAACCCTTGTTTTTACAAACTTCTCCAGAATTAGCAATGAAACGCTTAGTTGCGGCACATCGTAGCTCTATCTATCAGATTAGTAAAGCTTTTCGTGATGGTGAATCTGGACGTTGGCATAATCCAGAATTTACTTTATTAGAATGGTATCGAATTGATTTTAGTAAACAAGATTTAATTCAAGAAGTTGATGAATTACTACAAACCATACTCGGCTGCGCACCCGCTTTAGCGATTTCCTACTGTGAATTATTTGAAAAATACGCTAATTTACACCCGTTAAACGCGCCCCTCTCTCAATTACAACACTTTATCACTCGCTATCATATTGATCATATAGAAACTTTGGATCGGGACACCTGTTTACAATTGATTCTTTCTCATCATATTGAAGAACAATTAGGTTATAAGCAACCCATTGTTATTACTGACTTTCCCGCTACACAAGCTGCCTTAGCGCGTAAACAAGTTGATAATCCTGCTTTAGCAGAACGCTTTGAATTTTATGTGCAAGGCATTGAATTAGCAAATGGTTTTTATGAATTAACTGACGCAATTGAACAACGCCAACGATTTGAACAAAGTTTACAAGCACGCGCCACAGAAAATAAACCGCTTTATCCAATTGATGAACATTTTTTAGCCGCATTAGAAGCCGGTTTACCAACATGTTCCGGCGTTGCGTTGGGAGTAGATCGCTTATTAATGTTACTTGTAAAAGCGACACACATTAATCAAGTATTGAATTTCCCCTTAGCAAATGCCTAATTAAATCTAGTACACTACCTACTTTATAATGAGGCAGCACGGCTACTAAACTTGACAGCCGGCACGTTGAATGTGGATGACAGCACGTTGGATAAGCCTTACAGTCGCCACATG
>DYNN01000214.1 GCA_020721045.1 Thiomargarita sp.
TAAGGGCGAGTTAGAGACAGTTTTAAAAGAAATAAGGCTAAAAGAAGCTGTTTTTGCCGACTGTCTTGAAACTGGATGGCGAAAATGCTTAGAAGAAAAAGGGAAAACAATAGCAGGGAGAGGTAAACAATGCGATATTTCTGAGAAAGAATTATTGAAGCTGTGGGTGGATTTTTACAAACGATTTGACACACTAAAAAGAGGCGACCGAAATGAAGATAATACCGATTGGAGAGGTATTATGACTGGTGTTACAAAACCTGATAACAAAAATGAGGTGAAGCGGTTTAATACTATTCGAGGACCTCTTATATTTGATTTATCTTCTAAAAAATTAGATGACATTAAGTCATTTTTAAGGATGTTTGATTAATAAATATAACATATTACTATGTAAGTAGTATTTTTTCTTACGATGTAGTATCAAGACTTGCCGCATCCGGCAGTTTCTCTAAATTTGCAGGAACATGAGACTGTCCGCATCTTATGTTGCCTGAAAAGCACATCGGAAGGGCGGGATAAAACCTGCCCGTTCTGATTTGCGCTTTTCAAGGAATCATTGACAAAATTCGGGTTACAAAATAATATATATCTGGCAAAGGATAGAGATGCCATAATTTTTAGATGACATCTGACGTATAAACAATCCATAGTACATTCAGGAAAATAAGAATAAGGAGGATCAGTTTTGGATTTGAACATTTATAATATTCTGCTCATAGTGTCAGTGATTGCTTTGCTTATTCTGGCAATTCAATATTATTCACTAACAAAAACAGTTAGTAAGATAAGTGTTGAGTTGAATGAAAGCCGGAAGCGTTTCGATATATATAAAAATAAAATGGAGCCTCTGAGTAAATATTTATCTATTGCAGATGCAGAGGAAGAAGCTAAAAAGATCAGAGCCGAAGCTAAAAAAATTCGGGACGGCTTACAATTTGATTATAATATAAAGATTGCCGAAGCCAATAAAATTGCTGAGTCAGTACTCAATGATTCAAGAACCAAAGCAAAAGAAATTCACATGAAAGCTGAACAGCATTTACAAGAAGTATACGCTTTGGCAAATAAGTCAGAAAATGAAGCAAATGTAAAATATGATTCAATAATTCATGATTCAAGAACCAAAGCAAAAGAAATTCACACGAAAGCTGAACAGCATTTACAAGAAGCATACGCTTTGGCAAATAAATTAGAAACCGAAGCGAAAGCAAAAGCCCAAGAAATATCCGGCAGTGCATGGGAAGCTAAGGAAAACGCTGAACAGTATGAGGCTACTGTTAAAGCAATGAAAAATATTATCAAAGGATACGGAGACGAATACTTAATCCCTAATCGAAGTGTATTGGACGAACTGGCAGATGAGTATGATCATAAAGAAGCCGGACAGGAATTAGCAAAAATAAGAAATCTGATTAAATCAATGATTAAAAACGGTGAAGCGGCGGAATGTGATTATGCTGAACCTTATAGACGAACAACTGCTATTGAGTTTGTTTTAGATGCCTTTAATGGCAAAGTAGATACCGTTATGACTAAAGTTAAAAACGATAACTATGGAAAGCTGAAACAGCAGTTAGAAGATGCCTTTCGCCTTGTTAATCATAACGGAAAAGCCTTTCGCAATGCCCGGATTGTGCCACGTTTTTTTGATGTCGTAATTGATCAGCTTAAATGGGCTGTTGCTGTTCAGGAATTGAAGCGTATTGATCAGGAAG
>DYNN01000131.1 GCA_020721045.1 Thiomargarita sp.
TAATATTTTGTTACGTGCTTTGGTAGATTCACCCGACAGCCCGCCCGCGCGGCGGCAAAGCGCAAATAAAGGGCTCTGTCGCAGTTGCTAAAACTTGCTCATGGTAGGTTTTGGTAAGTAAAAAGGATCGGAAAAATAGAATGGCAAGAATGAAATTTTTATGTGATGTAGAACGTTGCATCGAATGTAATGCCTGTGTTACCGCTTGTAAAAATGAACACGAGACTCAAGCAGGTATTAATCGTCGTCGTGTTGTCGTGATTGATGATGGCATCAAAGGTGAAAAATCTATTTCTGTCGCTTGTATGCACTGCGACGATGCGCCTTGTGCTGCGGTTTGCCCTACAGATTGCTTCTATACCACAGCAGATGGCGTTGTTTTACATGACAAAACACTTTGTATTGGTTGTGGTTATTGTTTATATGCTTGTCCATTTGGTGCACCACAGTTTTCTCAAATTAATCAATACGGTGCAAAAGGGAAAATGGACAAATGTACTTTTTGTGCAGGTGGACCAGAAATTGATGGTTCAGACCGAGAATACTTTCTCTATGGACGCAATCGATTGGCTGAAGGAAAATTACCGCTGTGTGCAGAAATGTGTGCAACCAAAGCACTACTTGCTGGCGACGCAGAACAACTGTCTAATGTTTATTTACAACGAATTCTTAAACGTGGCGAACGTCCTGACTTACGGGGTTGGGGAATCGCTTATCAAGATTAAATAGTAGGAACGAAAATGATGCGATTACTTAACTTATTAATATTGTTTGCTATATTAAGTGGTTGTTATGAAAATCCACAAACAACTGCTTTTCACAAACCCGGTGTTTATCAGGGCAAATCAGACGAAATGAGTCTTGAAAAACAGCAAGAAATCGTCAAATTATACCAAAATCGTCAATTTAATGAACGTTTTACCATGATACAAACTGATCGATAAGAATTAAACGACGAATACAACAAAACTATTGCTAGCAGAAATACATAGTAATTGTTAGATAATTTTAAAAAGTGGATTTCACTTGTGTCACTATGAACATGCCTAAAGCCCAAGGAAAGAATATATTTTATGGATGTAGTGGAAAAAGTTTTAACCCTGTTATGTTGGCACTGTCGAAAAACATTTCCCGCAAAAGTAGCCGTGAATGAAGACGCAACACCTTATTTTATCAACACAATGGTCTCTTGTTTGCACTGTGAAACCAATTGTCGTTTGACAATAACAAAAGAACAAATACCAAATATACTCGTATTTCGGAATGGCAAAAGAACTTATATACCAGATATTATCTCAATGGAGAAAAATGTGTTGCCTACAGCAGAAATTACTTTAGATGAAACACATTGAACTTCTCATTTAGTCGAGTGCATCAGTCAAACGTCATACACCTAACATTTTGATATTTCATGGTGCATGACGTTACATTTATACACCTTACTTAGAAAGTAAATTATTGATCAAGTAATGCAATCAACTCTTTTTCATTCAATATCTTAACGCCTAAAATTTGCGCTTTTTCCAATTTACTACCCGCTTTTTCGCCCGCTACCACATAAGTTGTTTTTTTGGAAACGCTATCACTGACTTTTGCACCTAACTTTTGCAAACGTGCCTTTGCTTCTTCTCGCGTAAGATCAGTTAAAGTACCAGTTAAAACAAAAGTTTGTCCAGTTAATTGTTGTTGAATTGGTTCAATTTCTGATGTTTGCCAATAAACACCATTCGCTTGCAATCTTTGAATGACCTCAATATTGTTCAGTTGTTTAAAGAAATCCACCGTATGCTGTGCCACAACCGGTCCAATATCAGGTATTTTTTCTAGTGTTTCCTGACTTGCTTTTATAAGATTTTCCAAATTACCAAAATGTTGTACTAATAGATTAGCCGTAGATTCTCCTACTTCACGAATACCCAAAGCATAGATAAATCGTGCTAACGTCGTATTTTTGCTCTTTTCTAACGATTTTAATAAATTATCTGCTGATTTTTTACCCATGCGCTCTAAATTCACCAATTGTTCATAAGTCAGAGTATAAATATCAGCTAAATCATAGAGTAAGCCTTTATCAACCATTTGCTCAATCAAACTTTCACCCAAACCCTCAATATTCATCGCCCGTCGTGACACGAAATGTTGCATTCTCTGCTTACGTTGGGCTGGACAAATCAAATCACCCGAGCAACGTGCAACACTATCTTCACGTATGACAGGCGAACTACATACTGGACATTGCGTTGGAAAAACAAAAGGTTGGCTTGTTTCAGCGCGTTTTTCAAGATTCACACACACTATTTCAGGAATTACATCACCGGCACGCCGCACAACAACGGTATCTCCGATGCGAATATCTTTACGTTCAATTTCATTTTGATTGTGCAAAGTAGCATTTGTAATCGTCGCACCTCCAACCGTTACAGGCATCAAACGTGCGACAGGGGTTAATGCGCCCGTGCGTCCAACTTGTACTTCAATAGTAGTGATTTGCGTCATAGCTTCTTGAGCGGGCAGTTTATGCGCAATTGCCCAGCGAGGGGCACGCGATACATAACCTAAACGTTCTTGTTGATTGATTTGATTAACTTTATAGACTACACCATCAATATCAAAAGGTATTTTTTCACGTTGTGCTAATTGTTGTTTATAATAAATCAAACATGCGTCAACACCTTGTAAAATCTGCATATATTCAGAAATTGGAATCCCAAATTGTTTTAATTGTTGCAAAATCTCATAGTGGGTATTTGGTAAAACACCTTCCACTTGACCCACACTATAACAGCAAAAACTCAGCGGTCGATTTGCGGTGATACGTGCGTCTAATTGCCGCAAACTACCTGCTGCCGCGTTACGTGCATTAGCAAAAATTTTCTTACCTTGCGTTAATTGGTGTTGATTTAATTCAGTAAAACCCGTTTTTGTGATAAATACTTCACCACGCACTTCCAATATCGGTGGATAGTCTTGACCGAGTAAAGTTAATGGTATGTTTTTAATAGTTCGAATATTTTGTGTAATATCTTCACCTTGATGACCATCTCCACGTGTAGCAGCTTGTACTAATTTACCCTGTTCATAACGTAAATTGACTGCCAAACCATCTATTTTTAATTCAGCAACATAGGTGATCATGTCATCAATTTTTAGTAATTTTTTAATCCGCTGTTCAAAGTCGTGTACTTCAGTTGCATCAAACGCATTAGCCAATGATAACATGGGGATTTTATGTGTAACCGTGGCAAAAGTCGTTAATGGATTTGCACCCACACGTTGCGTAGGTGAATCAGGTGTAATGAGTTGTGGATATTGGGTTTCAAGCGTTTGTAATTCTCTGAATAATCGATCATATTCTTGATCAGAAACACGTGGCTCATCTAAAACATAATAGGCGTAATTATGTTGATTAATTAAATGACGTAATTCTTGGATGTGTTGTTGCAAATCAGTAATCATGGCAGAATTCCTGTAGTTGAGTAGAATATGCTATAAACTTGAGTTCGAGATAATTTTTAAGTAGGTCGGGAATCCTTTCCCGACATTTTTGGATGGCACTCAAGTCGGCAAAGGATTGCCGACCTACTCTTTAAGATCGTAGGTCCGATTACGCTACGCTAATCGGACTTACGCGGGCTTTGGTTTAGCGTCCGCCGTAACCGATCCAGTTTTCCGACTTTGTGTTGAATCGCAAAAACGCCGTCAGTGCTTCGCCCGTACAACGTTGCGCGGGGTTGGGGTGAATCACCTCGATTTGTTAAAAAATAAAATGCGGATTGCTCCGCATTCTACGTTTGTTAGCCCTCTAATCTGGCGTGATATTACTCAGCGGAGCCATTCTTATGCCATTCTGGCGAACAAGATTCTGCATGAGCATCTTGCCATTACACCGTTGTTTAACATCTTCAGGGAAGATTTCCGCAAAAGCTCTGCCGTCCCAAAATACTCCCGTTGTCTTCGCCAAATCATCGTTAGTAACCCGACTGGTATCCATTTTGGGCAGTGACTCCACCAAAGTACCAACCCATATGGGGGCGCCACCTTCCTCACTAAAAAGACGCATTACCAGCTTCATCTCTGTGTCGCCTATGTTATTAATCCGTATGCTTAATGCGTCAGCACCAGTCGTCTTTTGTGGCTGTGGTATTGCCGTCACGCGGTGTTTAGCAGAGGCAAACGTCATGTTCATCAGAGGTGCATCTGAAAATCCAGCCGATGCTTTAGCACGGAGAAACAACTGAATCAAGAGACCCTCTGAATTAGGTATTTTCAGTTTTCCTCTGCCATTCCAATTCTCTCCGTTTGACGTTAAGTCCGCCATCTGTATGCGAACTGTTGCAAATGGAGGTAAGTTGCCCGCCTCCACTAAGGTTTTGTCTGCAAAAATGACTTTTCCTTGCTCGTCATAAAGCGTGGCTTTAACTTCTCTGTTTCCTTGAGAAAGATTAGTAACCCGTATACTGAGTTCGTCCGAATCATCAGACGGCGGAATATTTAGTAACCACTGAGTATTGGGGTCTTTCGGTGGATTGCAGGGTTCTGGAATCGCTGGACATTTCGGGTCGTTCAAATCACAACACGCAATGTTTTGTTCCGTGTCAAACCCATTCACGCATTTCGATGTCCCCAACACTTGTTTGCTAAAGGTGGGTTGGCAAGTGAACTTGTCCGCGCTGGGTTTAATAGTAACGGTGGTTTCTATGCCTTGACAGCCTTCCGCATCGCCCGTCCAGCCCGCGAATGCACCGCCGTCGGTTGCCGCAGTTGCAATCAAACGCACCGTGCCGTCGTCGTTGGCTTTGGTGATCACTTCGCCTTTACCCGTTCCTAATGGCAAGGTATTGAGTTTTAATGAAGGATTGTCGCAACTTTCTATCGGCACAGAAAGACTTAAACCTCCCGCATATTTCAACTCACCTTTTGTTCCATCACTATTGAGCAAACGATAGCCTAAATAAATCTCAAAATTACCCGTTGTTGGTAATTCTCCTTCAAAAAACGCCGCACTGTACACCGCTGGCAATGCACCAATAGGTTTTCCACTCAACGCCGCGATGTCGGTTAATTTATTGATACCTCTGCCATTATATTGATAAATCTCACCATTTCCTAACGCAAACGCTAAAATAACTTCGGCAGTTTTTCCAATGTCTGTTGCTGATGGATTGAAACGCCCTAAAACAGCGACTTTCTTCCCTAAACGACACGCTAAATTCACACTGGTTTGTAAGCTATTTTGCTCGGATTGATAAATGCCGCCCGCAAAGCTATTGCCTAAGTTCTTTGCATCCGTAAAACACCGTTGCGCATAATACACGCCGTTTTGTCCAAGACAATTTGCTTTCGCTAGTTCTACAGGATTGGCTTCGTTCACCGTTAAAGTTAAAACTTGCACAGTTCCTTGATCTAATTGAGCATTTCCAACCAACCGATATGCCGCATAAAACTCTAAATTACCCGTAATTGGTAATTGTCCACTAAAGATTGGAACTTCAATTGTTCCATTTAAGATTGCTTGTTTGACGGGCGTAAGCGTTGTCGTATCCCATGCTTTCCAACTTTCTGGCGTTAAAATAAACCAATTTGTTCCCATTTTTACCGTTAAAAACAAATCAGCATTTTTACCCATATCTCTTGGTGCTGGAACAACCTTTAATGAAACGTTCACCGTATCCAATTGGCTCACTTGAGTTAATTGACCACTCGTGTCTTTGTTGCTCAATACTTTTGCACTAAAAATAGCTTGGTTTGTTTTCACCAAAACACTACCCGAAGCACTCGCATCGAAATACTGCGTGTTCCCCGCTTGTGCTGCAACCACTGAACAAGTCCCTTCTTTTAACAACGTGACACTGGTGTTTTGTACGCTACAAATGTCCGTCGTCGAGGAAGATAACGTCACCGCATTGCCAGATTCACCTTTGGTTACAGTTACCGTTAAAACATCTCCAGCAATACCCGTCGATGGATTAAGTTGTAAGCTAAGATTTTGTTCTTGCTTGATAATTTCCGCCGCAGAAACCACAATCGTTGCACTCACTTGTTTAGCTGCATTGAACTTATCATTACCAACTTGATTTGCGGTAATAATACAATTCCCAGCACTCACAAAAGAAACACTATTTCCACTCATTGTGCAAACCGTTGCAGGTGAACTTGCAAAAGTAATTGCCGTTAAACCAGAACTCGCCGTTGCACTCAAATCAACCATCGTTCCTACCGTTCCCGTTAATGCTGGACTAAAAGTAATCGTTTGATCTGTTTTAGGCACATTTGAAACCACAATCGTTGCAGAAACTTCTTTTGC
>DYNN01000215.1 GCA_020721045.1 Thiomargarita sp.
AAGATAAATTAAATCAATTGTTTCCGATTCGAGACTTTTCAAAATCTCTAAATTATCACCGAGTATGAGTTGGTTCATAACAATGAGAGTTGTTGTAGCTTAGGAGGATAAAATACTCCAATGATTGTGAATGGGTTACGTGAAACATGATGATGTTCTAATGTCGTGCCCACAAATAAGTAGATGTCCTTCGTTTTGACAAACTCATCAAAATATTTTTGTTTTACCTTCTGTTTTGCAACTGTTTCATCCCCTGAATTGTTGTGTAAACAATTCCAATACAGCATCCCAATTTCCCAGTCTTCTATTGCCATTTGACGTGGTTTTTGATCATGTTCAGTGTAAAATTTATAGTAGAATTTATATGGCAATTTTCGGATAATTTTCTTAACATTTGATTGCTCAAATAATCCTTGTTGTTTTAATTGTTCTAACCATTCTGGTTTCCAATTTCTTTCGTCCTCTTCAATCACAAAATCAATAATTTCCTTGGGCTTCAAAATACCCAAAGACTTTTTCGCTACCCCACGAGCCAAACCAATTAACTCTTCCATAGAAGTAAACACTTCTTTTAAGATCAAGTCTTTACGTCTTTGCCAATGATTTGCTGTGTCTAATTTTTCTGTAATAATAATCCTCTTTTCATCACTTAACAATGGGCGATAGCTTTCTGGGCGAAAATCTTTAAAATTTCGCTGTAGAGATAATTCTATCCAACTATATTTAGGATATTGCTGTTCATCTTGTAGAAACCTAAAAGGTATTGGATATATCCGAATCCATTTTTCTCCGTCTAACAAGCCAGCTGTGCACACCAATTCATCATAACTCTTTGAAGGTAAAGGATACGTTTTAGCTGCAATTAACACACTGGCTTTTGGTAACTCAAGTGGTAAATACATTGCTTAATTCTCATGAAATTATAGATGAGAGACACGAAATTGTATGGAGGTGTCTTTTGCCAAAAAATCAGTTATTTTATGGCGGTGACATGAGCGATAATCTTTTTCAAAGCAAACAAAAACAACTTTAGAACGAGTTGAAAACAGTTCCTTTAGTTGATTTACTGCCTCATCTTGTTGAGGAATAATATGAGTGGCGTAATGTTGAAGGAGCTGTGGAATATTATCGCCAAATTCCTTTCTCACTGACGATGGAATACCAAGTTCAGGAATATGTGCGTAACTCATTCCTAAATTCTCAATTGCTTGCTGTAACGCCTTTTTAGAAAATCCACGCTTTCTTGAATGTGGATTGTTACGGACATCAACAAAGAGTTCAATTTCACTAGATCGTATTTTGCTAAGAAAGCCATCTATTGTAAGACCTTCATAACCAATAGTGAATAAAGTTAACATCATGTTTCTCCTGATTAAATCATTAGCGACTATCATTTAGACAAATTTATGTGTATTTTTTCATAACTGGATTATAAAAATATTAGATTAAATCAATACTTTCCGATTCGAGACTTTTCAAAATCTCTAAATTGTCGCCGAGTATGAGTTGGTTCATCATTATTTCTCGAATAAATCTAAGTATTCTTGATAAATAAAAATCCGATTACGTTGATAACCCGTTGCTTCACGTAAGATAGACAATTTCATAAAATCAGTCACTAACGCATTCGCAGCTTTGGGGGTAATTTTCAGTTTATCAGCAACTTGCTGAATTTTAACAATCGGTTGTTCAAGTAGAAACTTG
>DYNN01000132.1 GCA_020721045.1 Thiomargarita sp.
TTCAATTAGTTATAATAACATTATTATTTTACATGATTAAATTGAGAATTGCTGAGATAATAATGAAGAACGTGCGATAAAGTATTATTTATGGGATAATCTAGCGGAATTTGAAATTAATAACACAAAAATTATTAGGTTAAATATGATTGTTATACTACAACCAAATATCAATAAAAATAGTAATGAATATCATCAACTGATTGCTTATTTAGATAATTTAGCTAATATCACTTACCGTATTCACGAAGTGCGCGGCGATCAGCAGGTGTTGACCGAGATTTATTTAATTGGGGATACTAAGTCTTTGTCTAAAGAAGAAATGCAAAGTTTACCCACTGTTGAACGTGTGGTGCGTATTTCACAAGAATATCGTGTATTAGGTCGTCATACTGATGATCATCGCATTTATTCTTTTGAATACAACGGCGTAACTTTTGGGCAAAATAATCTTCATGTTTTTGCTGGATTATGTGCAGTTGATACACCGCAACACGTCGAAATCATGATGCGTGCTTTGCAAGAACATGGACAAGTATGTACCCGAATGGGCGCGTATAAGCCCAGAACCAGTCCTTATGCGTTTCAAGGTCATGGCAAAGAATGTTTGAATTATGTTTTTGAATTAGCAGGAAAATATGGTATTAAAGTTATTGCAATGGAAATTACTCATGAAACTCATGTGCAAGAAATTCAGCAAGCACTCAAAGAAACGGGTAATCCCACTGGTGTGATGTTACAAATTGGTACACGTAATACCCAAAACTTTGAATTACTTAAATATGTTGGTAGACAACAAGAATTTCCTGTTTTACTAAAACGGGGTTTTGGAATTACTTTAGAAGAATCGCTGAACGCTGCTGAATACCTTGCAAGAGAAGGGAATCGCGACGTTGTATTTGGTTTGCGTGGCATGAAAAGTAATTTAGGCGATCCACATCGTAATTTCGTCGATTTTACCCATGTACCTGTGGTTAAACGCTTGACACATATGCCCGTTTGTATTGATCCATCGCATTCTGTCGGTACACGGGCGCGCGCGTCAGATGGTTTACTAGAAATACAACATGCCACTATACAAGGCGTTATTGCCGGTGCCAATATGATTTTAGTTGATTTCCATCCGCATCCAGAAAAGGCACTCGTAGACGGTCCACAAGCCTTATTACTCAAGGAACTTCCATTCTTTTTAGAAGATGTACAAATTGCGCGTGAAGCTTATGAAAAACGTGTAGCATTAGCGGCTCAGTATAACAATATGATTTAAAGCTTATAATCATTTGTTATTACAATAAAATTTTCTGTTTGATAAAAAATTTTGCAAAAAACTTGGCAAATGGACTCAGAGTCGCTATCATTAATACATAGCTCATTCATAATTTACCTCCTTTTCAAATGACGCACACCATCAGTTTAACCCTACCTCCAAATAATGCATGTAATGTGCAGTTGGTGGTGTGCGCACTCATCTCTTCTGTTCTCCTAAATATGCGACTGCTGCCCTGCTAGGGCAAAAATCATAACTTCTCAGTTGACATTTCAAACACTGTTGTATTTTTATCGATTAATGATTTAGGAGAAAGATCATGTCTGACAAACTTATCATTTTTGACACGACTTTGCGCGATGGTGAACAAAGCCCGGGCGCATCAATGACAAAAGACGAAAAAGTCCGTATTGCCAAAGCCTTGGAAAAATTACGTGTCGATATTATTGAAGCCGGATTTCCCATTGCTAGCGTAGGTGATTTTGAAGCAGTGCAAGCCGTTGCTAATACAATTAAAGACAGTACAATTTGTGGTTTAGCACGCGCTTTAGACAAAGATATCGATCGTGCGGCTGAAGCACTTAAAAAAGCCAATTCTGCACGTATTCACACTTTTCTTGCCACTTCACCGCTTCATATGCAAATGAAATTACGCATGTCGCCTGATGAAGTATTGACTCAGGCAGTGCACGCGGTTAAAAGGGCGAGACAGTACACTGATAACGTGGAATTTTCACCAGAAGATGCTGGGCGTTCAGAAATTGATTTTTTGTGTCGCGTGATTGAAGCGGTTATTGATGCCGGTGCAAACACTATTAATATTCCAGACACAGTAGGTTACAAATTACCCGAACGGTTTGGGCGTTTAATTGCGACTTTGCGTGAACGTATTCCCAATTCCGACAAAGCAATTTTCTCTGTCCATTGTCATAACGATTTGGGTTTAGCGGTAGCAAATTCATTGGCTGCTGTGTTGAATGGCGCGCGTCAAGTTGAGTGTACTATCAATGGTTTAGGAGAGCGTGCTGGTAATGCGTCATTAGAGGAAGTCGTAATGGCGGTGCGCACTCGTAAAGATGTCTTTTCTTGTCAAATGGATATTGATACTACACAAATTGTACCCTGTTCACGCTTAGTTTCTGGCATTACAGGCTTTCCAGTACAACCGAATAAAGCGATTGTTGGCGCGAATGCATTTGCACATGAGTCGGGTATTCACCAAGATGGCGTACTCAAAAATCGTGAAACTTACGAGATTATGAAAGCCGAAGATGTAGGCTGGAACGAAAACCGGATGGTATTGGGCAAACATTCTGGGCGTAATGCGTTTAAAGATCGTTTGCAACAGTTAGGCATTGTGTTGAGTTCTGAAGAAGAACTTAATGCTGCTTTTTCTCGTTTCAAAGAATTAGCTGATAAGAAGCATGAAATCTATGATGATGATTTACAAGCAATTGTGACCGATACTTTGGCGGTGGAAAAAGAAAAGGTGAAATTGATCGCCCTTAAAGTGTGTTCAGAAACGGGTGAAAAGCCTTATGCTCAAATCACCTTAAATCTTGATGGACAGGAAAAATCAGGACACGCAGAAGGCAGTGGACCGGTTGACGCGACTTTTAAAGCAATTGAAAGTATTGTTTATAGTCAAAGTCACTTATTAGTTTATTCGGTTAACAATGTCACCAATGGCACTGATTCTCAAGGAGAAGTGGGCGTAAGACTAGAGCGAGAAGGTCGCATCGTTAATGGACAAGGCGCAGACACCGATATCGTGGTCGCATCGGCTAAAGCCTATCTTAACGCAATTAACAAAATCACTAATGTGATGGAACGCAAGCATCCACAAGCGCCTTCACCGGTTTAACTATTCCTTTTTTCCAATCAAAATGACGCTCTTTCAATGAAGAGAGAGCGTTTCTGTCTTAGAAAAATGTTATGATATTAACGAATAATTTATTATTTTTTGAGGATTAAATATGAATGACGAAATTGACGACGAAATTGTAGAACAATATCAAAGTCCGGTAAAACCCGTTGAATTATCTAAAGATCATAAATTTTCCTTTCGTTGTCATCCAGAAGTGGCGTGTTTCAATGCCTGTTGTAAAAATATTGATATTCAGCTTACACCTTATGACATTTATCAACTCAAAAATCATTTAGGCATTAGCTCAGCAGAATTTTTAGCCCAATATACTGTGCCCTTTGAAATGGACAGTCACGGTATGCCAGGGGTAAAACTACGCCACGTCAGCGATGAAAATCCAGCTTGCCATTTTGTGCGTGATGAAGGATGTAGCGTGTATACCATGCGTCCAACAGCATGTCGTTATTATCCGGTGGGTTTATTATCTATTCGTAAAGAAGGTTCACCAACAGATGCCGATTCTTTTTTTATGGTGAAAGAAGCGCATTGCTTGGGACATAACGAAGCCAACGAATTGTCAATAGAACAGTATCGTATAGAACAAGGTGTGACGGAATATGATGAAATTAATCGAGAATGGCGACAAATTGTCTTAAAAAAACGTTCGGCTGGTCCTGCCATTGGCAAACCTTCTGTGCGTAGTTACCAATTATTTTTCTTAGCCAGTTACAATTTAGATAGTTTTGGTAATTTTGTGCAAAGCGAAGGATTTAAAGACACTTATCTCTTATCGGATGAAACTTATACACAAATGGAAACCGATCAATTGGTTTTATTAAAATTTGCCTTTCGTTTTCTAAAGCAAGTACTGTTTGGAGAAATGACAATTCCATTGAATCCAGAAGCTGAAAGCAAACGATCACAACGCATTCAATCAACGAACGTGGAATAAAATGGTTCATTCTTCCAAAAAATCTTTTTTATCTCAAGGGTTTACTTTATTAGAGGTTTTACTTTCGCTCTCATTATCTGTACTGGTTATTATGGTATTAGTCGTCAGCATGAACATGGTAATGAGAGATTGGGAACGGACTAGTAATCGTTTGGAAGAAAATTTAGACAGTGCTTTGAGTTTATTACAAATAGAAAGAGCATTTGAAGGCGCATTTCCTCATACTTATTGGGATCGTGATGAAAACAAACTGTATATTTTTTTTGAAGGAGATGAAGAACAGGTCAAGTGGGTTTCTACAGTTTCCCCCAATCGACAACTAGGGCTAACAGCATGGCAACTCTCTCTTTCTAAAGAAAAAACTAATGGTATCGAAGTGCGTATTGTACCTGCTTATGGCAGCAATCCAACTGAAAATTTAGAAGAGGTAGAACCCATAACTATATTAGAAGGTTACAGCGCGCGATTTGAATATTTATATGTCGAAGAACAAATGGAAGATGACAGTCGGTGGGAAAAAAAATGGTCGGCGGAAAAATTACGCGGATTACCTCATGCCGTGCGCATTCATCTTAAAAGTGAATCCGATAAACATGAAAATGATTTAGAAATGATTGCGTTAATTTCCGCCCACGAACATGATGCAATTAGACCTGTTGAACCTTAATTAAAATTGCTAGTAAAAACAATCTATTAATTCTATCTTTACGCAATTATACTGAGAATTGTTTATTTCAAAGGTGGCAATAAATAATCTGCAGTTCTTGGTATCGACTCACTGGGATATTGTGGCACAACTTCACGAGATTGCTGATTATCAACTGGCATATTTTCAGTATGTTGCTTAAGTGGTGGTAATCCTCGATCATCAACATACTGCCAACGCGGCATTTGAGATTTATCAGGTGCATTGTACGAAGGCGGTGGCGTGTTTTGAGTATTAAAAGAATTATTTTCAGGCAAATCAAAAGATTGAGGTTCAACGGGTGCGATAGTTTCATCTGGATACTGCCAAGAATACCCTTCCATTGTGGGTATAGCAGTAGGTGGCGTGTAACTTGTTGTTGGCAAATCATTTTGTGGTTTAGGATATTGATAATGCACGGGTGGTGCATCATCTGCTGGCATATGAATCGTATTTTGTTTTTCAACCACTTGCTTACTCGGATAATCCCAACTAGAAGGAACTCTTTGCGTTTCTACAGCGTGTTGTGGGCGTGAAGCAGCATGTGGATATTCCCATACAGAACGTGTGTAGGGTTCGACCGTTTTTTCCACTGTTCCCTTTTTTGCCGAAGATGCTGGATAGTTCCAAACAGATTCTTTATAATCAACAGCTTGAATTTTATTTTCAGGCAAATCATCAGGTTGATCAGAAAATGAAGTCGGTGGAAATGGCATGTCATAAGGCGTTGCCCAATAATTATTTTGATCAAAGCGTTTAAATTCAGCCGGTGGCGTAGAATATGACTCACTTTCTTCGCGATAACGATTTGAAAATTCATCATTCCGATAGCGATTTACATTATCATAACCGTTGCCATAACAAGGATTTTCATAAGGAGTATAGCGATAAGCAAAGGGAAAATAAGCTGGCTGTGCCGCATGATCATATTCTCTACCATGTGGACTCACCCTGATATTTGCTTGATATCGCCCATCATCATTTTGCCATATACTCCACGTCGAATTATCACCCCACCAAGCATAACTGATTGAAGGTAAAGTAAATATTGTGACTAAAGAAGATAAAATATAGATTTTTGAATTATGCAACAGCCTCAGTCCCGTGTTAAAAACACCATTATCTTAAATAAACTGACTTCAATGCAAGATAACAATTCTATTGACATCTATTAACATGTCAACAAATGAGTTAACGCTTTAATGATGTGAATAAGGGAGTATCAACCCTTTATCCCCTCGTCTATGAAAGCTTAGGGTCAAGAGCATTAAGTTAAGGAAATTTTGCTTCCCCCTTTACCAAAGGGGGATTGAGGGGGATTTTTTATATTTCAATTACTTAAATCCCCCCTGCCCCCTTTAAAAAAGGGGGGGAAACGCTTAACTTAATGGCATTGAAGCTTAGGGTTACTTTAAGGCTCGACCCATTTTTTTGAATGTGGAAGGCTAACC
>DYNN01000050.1 GCA_020721045.1 Thiomargarita sp.
ATTTACTTGTTTATTATTACATACATTTAAATATATGTAAAGCAATCTAGTTAAGCTCATCGCTGCCGCTTTGTCGTCCTCTAAACCAGATACCAATAGAATGCTATATTTTGGATTAATATTTAAACGTTTACGTAACTCTTGATATTTATTAATAGAATCTCTGAATTCGCCTGTTTTACATTCAATCCATAGCGGTTGATTATTGGCTCCAACGAGAAAAAACATATCAATTTCATTGTACGTGTTGTCGCTAACAAAGGTAATCTGAGAACTGCGCAAACAAGAAAATTTCTGTTTTTTAACCGTTAAAAATGAGGCAACCTTCATAAAAGCATACCATTCTAGCCATTCACCGTTAAAGAAATTCTGAATTTGCGGACTTTGATTTAACGTCAAAAAAATAGAGTATTTCTCTTTGCTAAAGTGATATTTAGAAAAGAAAGCAAACTCATATGCCATTTGACAAAATTCTTTTAGCAATTTAACTGAGTTTTTATCATAATTCTCTAAATGTAAAGTAAATTTATCATAACCTTTACGTTGTCGATAACGAATACCTTCCAATAATTCCGTCAAGACCGTTAAATTATCTCCTAACATGACTGCAATTTCGTCGAAATAACCTGAAATATCAGAAGCTTTGGTATTAGGTGTTACTTTTATGTTGCGCGATTTTAGCCAATCTATGATGGGTTGAAAGTTGTTTAAACTTTCTGCATGAGCTTGATTTTCAAAGGCGTAACCCGAATAAAAATCATCAGGTAATTCAATGGAATTGTCACCTTTACTTGTTTCATGAAGATGTTCTAGTTGTTTTTGTAATTTACTTTTTTCTCGATTTAATTGTACATGTTTATTAACGAGTTCTGTTAACTTAGTTTGTATTTCTGCATGGTTTTGTTTAAAAAGTTTATATTCTTGAGATAATTTTAGAAATTGGCTTACAGCGGCATTGACTAATTGTAGCGTATCTACAACTTTTGCTGGCTTTTGGCAATTAGGACACTTGGTTATTTTGCCAATATGTTGATTTGCAACTTCTTTGAGAAATTGGCAATGCGCACATCTCAGGATAGCCATATTTTAATCTTTTTGTGTAGCGATTGTGAGGGAAAATGACGCAATCGTGTAGTAAACTATTCAATTTGTAGCAGATTAACTACTCATTTAGGATAATATAAGTTATTTAGAAAATAGTCAATCTTTTTCATTTTAGTAGTGAAATCGATGACGGTATCACGATTCCGTATAACGAAATCTGCTGATACCGGTAGGATTCTTTATCCTAGGCAGAAAGTAAAATCATCAGTACTTGTAAAATGATTAATACAACTAGCGGTGAAAAATCAATTCCTTGGAAAGGTGGTAAATGCGCTCTGACGGGTCCTAATAATAATTCATTGATACGATAGAGAAAATCTAATGGAAAACTGTGACTTCTATAACCATGACTATAATCAGGTATAATCCAACTGGCAATCACACCAATAATGATAGTGAAAGTAAAGAATTGTAGTATCAGATAAATTGTTCTTATGAACGCAATGAGGAAAATTAGAAATGGGCTTGCTAATTCACCATATAGCAGCAGTATTAACATTATTTTGACTAACATGAGAGTAAATAACAATAATAAAGCAGCAAAATCAATACGTCGCCATGCTGGAATAAAACGATGTAAGGGACGTAATGTGGGATTTGTCAGACGCATAATGACTTGCGCAATGGGTTCACGAAAATTAATGTTGACACGATAGAAAAAAAAGCGTAATAAAATCAAAATCATGTATAAAGTAAAAATGGTATCTACTAAAAATACAGCAACTTCAATTAATGCAGACATTTATTGCGCTCCAAATTCTTCTGCTAATTGAATAGCGCGTTGTTGAGCCGCTTTGAGTGCGTCGTCAAATAGGGTTTGTAATCCGCCTTGTTGTAATACTTGTAAGGCTTGTTCTGTGGTTCCGCCTTTGGAGGTTACTTTTGTGCGTAAGCTGGCGGCATCTTCTTGACTTTCTAATGCCATTTTTGCTGAACCAAATGCGGTTTGTAAAGTTAATAATCGAGCAGTTTCTTGACTCAGTCCTAAGTTAATTGCTGCTTTTTCCAACACTTCCATTATTAAAAAGAAGTAAGCGGGACCACTGCCTGATAATGCGGTAACGATGTCCATGTGGGTTTCGTCTTCTAACCATACGGTTAAACCCACTGCGCGTAAGATGTTTTCAGCTAATTCATGTTGAGTTTTATTCACATGTTTGCTAGCAAATAGTGCAGAGGCACCACTTTGCACTAACGCCGGCGTATTGGGCATGACGCGTACAATGGATAATTTGTGTTTACTGTCTCCACCTAACCAGTGATTTAAATCGTGAAGGCGAATTCCAGCTGCAATGCTAATAAATAGAGGGTAAGGAGGCGATAAGGCGACACTCAGTGCTTTCGTTACCTCAGGCATAATTTGAGGTTTAACCGCTAAGACAATAACGTGTGCGCCTTGTATGGCTTCGATGTTGTCCGTATAACAGTTAATGGGATGTTGAGCGGCTAAGGGTTGTGCTGTGGGGTCGGCAACGCGTAAATTCTCAGGCACAACGCCGGTTTGTATCAGTCCACCAATAAGACTGTGTGCCATATTGCCGCCACCAATGAAAGTAATGATATTTTTTTTCATGTAATGCTCCGTAAGACGTATGATTAATGATGAGTTATGAGGTGGATTATTTGAAAATAAAGTTTTTGTGATAGGAATCATCAATGCCATTAAGTTAAGCGTTTCCCCCCTTTTTTAAAGAGGGCAGGGGAATTTAAGTAATTGAAATATAAAAAATCCCCCTCAATCCCCCTTTGGTAAAGGGGAAGCAAAATTTCCTTAACTTAATGCTATTGATAGGAATCATACGTTCGACTAAGTTTAGGATATTCTTTAATCGATCATGATAAGGTTATAAATGTAGTCAATAACTTGCTATAATTAATTATTTTTTAAAGAAAAGAGTCATCCTACTATTCATTTTTACGCACATTTGGATCATTGATTAACTAAGTGATTCAATTTCTTTGGGCAACTGTTTTGCATTCAAGTATCTATCGATAACAAACAATATGGGTGACAGCCTACTTTCTTGTTGCTGCGTTAAGGCATTATTTTTAAAGATTGGACAATCATTTGTTTTCATTTACACGACAATCCTACGGCGTATTGGCATTTCTAAGTGTGCTAAGCGTCGTTGGTAATTATTATACATTGCCACTGTTTTTTGGTGTCAATTTTTTATTCGGTAGCATTACTATCCTACTTATTATTCGTTTGTTTGGAATTAGTTGGGGCGTTATTGTTGCGTTTATTGCGAACAGTTATACTATATTTCAATGGGGATACTATTACGATGTTTTTTTATTCACTGTAGAAGCTTTATTTGTTGGTATGACTTGGCGACGTGAACATGATAATGTCATTGTATTAGAAGGAATATTTTGGTTATGTATTGGCATTCCTCTTATATGGATTTTATATACCTATTTCACGCCTTTGACGCACCAACAAATCGTATTATTATCATTAAAATTCTTTGTCAACGGCATTATTAATGCGGCTATTGCCAGTTTACTGATAACGCACTTGCCCTTTCATCGCTGGTTAAATAAAACCAAGTTTGTGGCTTGTCCATCGTTTCGCCAAATTTTGTTAAATCTAATTATTGCATTTATCTTATTGCCAGAATTAGCTAATATGACCATTCACGGTTGGCAACTTGTTGATAAAACTAAACAAGAAATTACTGCACAATTACAAACCATCTCAACTAATATTACGACTCATTTGCACGAACTTCATAAAAAACATCTCAGTGTATTAACTAAATTAGCACAAATTATTGAGCAATCCCCTAAAATTGACAAAACAATTACTGCAAAAATAAAAACTGATGTTATGCTGATGCCCACACTGTTTCCAGAAATTATTGAGATCGTGCTGACAGACACAATGGGCAATAAACTATTTGATTTTGTTAAAAATAAATCTTCAGTGCACGATACACTATTTCCCTATATTAATTTATCAAATTTTGACACCGATAAATTTATTTCTATGGATAATAACTATAAAGATAAAATAAATTTTACCAAGCAACAATTAATAACTTATCAAAATCAATTAACACCGATAACAACGCACGCAGTTTTTATCAAGCAAGCGGATAAAGTGAGTCATATTTTATTTATTCATCTCAGCATTGATGTGACCAAAATACTGGATTATTTAATTTATACAGAGATCGCTCAAATAAATATTAATGTTGTTAATAAGCAAAATATTGTTATTAGTACTACACGTGATGATTTATTTGTCATGCAGCATTACGATCGTTTGCCAGAAAATATGCAGAAGGAATATATTTGGTTTCCTGAAAAAAACCATGCAATACCGCTATCTTATTGGTATCATGCTGTTTTTATTAAAAAAACATTGGTTGATAAACATAATAACACTTATCTTATTATTGAAATTCCTTTTAAAACTTATTTAGAAAACATACAAATCAGTTATTTAAATCGGTTAGCAATCATTGCAGCCATTGCCTTATGCAGCTTATTTCTCGCATTATTAATTAGCCGTTGGCTAGTTATTCCACTTTCACGTTTAGCGCGTGTCACTTATAATCTACCCACACGTTTAGAACAAAATCGTATTATTGAATGGCCATCCTGTCAAGTTAATGAAATCGATACCATTACTAACCACTTCAAAGTGATCGCCGCTTCCTTGCAAGCCCGCTTTGGAGAAATTAGCACCGCCAAAATACTGTTAGAAGAACGGGTTAATAATCGAACTTTGGAATTACAACACGAACGCGCTTTATTACGCAATTTAATTGATGCCATTCCCTCATTAATCTTTTATAAAGATACTGACAGCTGTTATTTGGGCTGTAATAAAGCCGCTGAAGCTTTTTTAGGAATGACGGAAGTTGAGTTAATTGGTAAAAAACATCATGATTTATTTGTGATTGAAAAAGCTAATAATTATCATCATCAAGATCAACAGGTTTTACAAACGGGTAAAGCTTATTCCTTTGAAGAAAGTGGACGATATCCAGATGGTACCACAGTCTTATTCAATAGCTTAACCACGCCTTTTTTTACCCCAAAAGGTGATCTACTTGGATTAATCACGATTTGTCATGATATTACCGCCTACAAACGCTCAGAAGAGGCATTATCACAATCGCAAGCCATGTTACAACTGGTGATTGACAATATTCCGCAATGTATTTTTTGGAAAGATCAACACGAAGTATATTTGGGTTGTAATCATAATTTTGCCCAAATGATTGGTATTTCTGCACCAAATGCGATTATTGGTAAGACTGACGTAATTTTATTACGGAATGAACAATTGAATACGGCTTTTTTTCAAGCGATTAATCAATATATCAAAGCCGATGGTCAATTAGAATATCAACGTTCTGTTTCTTTGCAACTTGATGAACATAAAGAAATTTGGTTGGAAATTAATAAAATACCGCTTTATGATGAAAAACACCGTGTTATTGGCATTTTAGGTAGTTTTGTCGATGTCAGTGATAGAAAACATGCCGAAGAAAAATTACAGCAAACTGCAAAAGTACTTGAAAATAGCGCAGATGCCATCTGTATTACCGATGCAAATACGCGAATTATTGTGGTGAATAAAGCATTTACTAAAATTACCGGTTACCAAGAACACGAAATTTTAGGACAACAAGTCAACATATTGAAATCTGGTGTGCATGAACAAGATTTCTATCATGAAATGTGGTGTTCAATCAAAAGCAAAGGACAATGGGAAGGTGAAATTTGGAATAAACGTAAAAATGGAGACATTTATCCAGAATGGTTGAATATCAGCATGATCAAAGATGAGCATAGCAAAATGATAAGCAATTATGTCGCAATCTTTTCAGATATTACCTTGCGTAAACAAACAGAACAACGATTGGCTTATTTAGCACATTACGACGATTTGACCGGTTTACCCAATCGTACTTTGTTTTATGAACGCTTGAACCGTGCTATCGATCATGCACAACAACAACATCACCAAGTGGCAGTGATGTTTTTAGACTTAGATCGTTTCAAGTTTATTAATGATACTTGGGGACATGCTGTTGGCGATTTATTACTAAAAGATGTGGCAAAACGTCTACGAGAATGTGTACGTCAAAGTGATACTATTGCACGTTTAGGCGGTGACGAATTCACGGCTATTTTGGAAAATATTACTGATACCAAAGAAGCCATTGAAGTAGCACAAAAAATTCTTGAAATGACACAAAACCCTTTCTTTCTTTGCGGAAATGAAATGTTTATGACCACCAGTATTGGTATTAGCCTATATCCCAACGATGGTGAAAACGTAGATACCTTACTAAAACATGCAGATGCAGCGATGTATCGTGCTAAGGAAGGCGGCAAAAATAACTACGAATTCTTTACCGCTCAGATGAATGTTTACGCTCATCAACGCCTTAGTTTAGAAACAAAATTGCGTCATGCCTTAGAACGCAATGAACTAATGGTTTATTATCAACCCCAAGTTCATCTAGCTAGCGGACGTATTATTGGCGCAGAAGCCCTATTACGTTGGCAACGCCCGCACGGAGAATTAGTATTGCCGCATACTTTTATTCCATTAGCAGAAGAAACGGGTTTAATTATGGAAATTGGCGATTGGGTATTACGACAAACCTGTTTACAACACAAAATATGGCGAAATAGCGGTAAATCCATTTTGCGTATGGCGGTTAATCTATCTGCACGCCAATTTAAACAACCAAATTTACTAAAAATCGTCACGCGGATTATTGAAGAAACAGAAATGGACCCTTGCTTATTAGAACTTGAATTAACTGAAAGCACCTTAATGCAAGATGCTGATAGTGCGATAAAAGTACTATCTGAATTCAAAGATATGGGCATTCAAATCGCCATCGACGATTTTGGTACAGGTTACTCCTCACTGAATTATTTAAGACGCTTTCCTATCGATAAATTAAAGATAGATCAATCATTTATTCGCGACATACCCAAAGCAAAAGACGACATGGCAATTGTACGTGCCATTATTGCCTTAGCACGCACATTAAATTTACAAGTGATTGCAGAAGGTGTTGAAACTAAAGAACAATTCATTTTTTTAAAAATGCTAAAATGTGACGAAGTACAAGGATACATGTTTAGCGAACCCTTACCCCACGCTGAATTTATTAAATTATTAACAGATTAATTACAGTATTTTTCTCTAAAATCAACAAAATGAATAAATTACCAATAATAATATGGTTTAGCATATGGTTAATTATGCTGCTGGTAACCATTTTTACCCGACCTTATTTACCCGTTGATGAAACCCGTTATATCAGCGTTGCATGGGAAATGTGGCAACAAGGACACTGGTTAGTACCGCATCTCAATGGCGAAATTTACGCACATAAACCACCTTTATTATTTTGGCTGATTCAACTGAGTTGGGCAATTTTCGGTGTCAATGAATGGGCACCAAGAGTAGTGATAGGCTTATTCACTTTAGCAAACTTAGGATTAACAGCGAAATTAGCGCGTCAACTGTGGTCGCAACAACCCATTATCGCCCAATGGACACCGCTTATTTTAACAAGTTGTTTATTATGGCTATTTTTCACGCCTGCGCTCATGTTTGATATGTTGACCGTATTTTTTACTTTAGTTGGCATGATTGCGTTGCTCGCTGCATGGCGTGGCAATCCGTGGGCATGGGGATTATTGGGGATAGCATTTGGTTTAGGCATTTTAAGCAAAGGACCAGTGATTTTTTTACATCTCTTACCCGTTGCTTTATTGGCACCTTTATGGCAAAACGATGTTGGCTTATCAAAACAAGCAGTTTTCACCCATTTTTTCCAGCAAAAACAATTTTATAAATCTTGGTATTTAGGTATTTTTACCAGCATTATTATCGGTGCCATGATTGCTTTAATTTGGGCGATTCCTGCAGGTATTATGGGAGGGGAAGAATATCGTGCGGCTATTTTTTGGAAGCAAACGGCTGGACGTATGGTGCAATCTTTTGCTCATCAACGTCCGCTATGGTGGTATTTGCTGTATTTACCTATTGGTTTATTTCCTTGGTTGCTGTGGTTACCTACTTGGCGCAATTTATTGAAATTACCTAGTTTTATCTCTGATCAAGGCGTACGCTTTTGTCTAATTTGGTTTGTAACAGTCCTGATTGCCTTTTCCCTGATCAGCGGTAAACAAATGCATTATCTCCTGCCTATTTACCCCGCATTTGCTTTATTAATCAGTTATTTATTGTTTAATTTGCCCGCACAGTACAAACGCTGGGACAATATTTTGCCTAGTTTGTTTATTTTGTTAATGGGTATCTTATTGTTATTATTACCTAATATAACAACGATATTTTCACGTATTTCAATTTGGTTTGAAAATATATCACCTCTATACGGTATCATTTTGATTATCATCAGTTTATTTATGATAATAGGAAATTCTTCTAATTCTCACTCGCTGCAAATCATCAAATTAAGCGTATTAAGTGGATTAGCTTGTTTATTATTATCAATTGGCATATTGCACGCAACAGAAGGTGCTTATCACTTGCAAGGAATAAGTGAGAAAATTGCTGAAGCACAAACTGCCGGTAAAATTGTCGCGCATGTAGGCGAATATCATGGGCAATACCAATTCCCGGGTCGTTTGCAACAACCCCTAATAGTTTTAAAAGAAGAAGAAAACTTTTGTGCTTGGATTAAGCAAAATCCGAATAGCGAATTGATTGTTTATTTCAGAGATAAAAATCTTAATATACCTCAACTTTTTGAATATAATCAGATTTATCGTGGACAATGGGTAGGATTAATCAAAAGCCAATACTTATTAACTAGCTGTTATCCTTCGTTTAATTGGAATTCATAGACAAAAAAAAGCCTGCTTAACTCACCATTTAAGCAGGCTGGTAGGTGGGGTGATTATTATTAAGGAGTAGAGGCTTTTTTATGAGTGTGAACAATACCGATTCTTTTTACTTACCAAAATCTACCATGAGCAGATTTTAGCAACTGCGACAGAGCCCTTTGTTTGCGCTTTACCGCCGCGCGGGCGGGCTGTCGGGTGAATCTACCAAAGCACGAGTTTTATCCCGTGCCCTTTGTATATTGTCAACATAACACGGGCTTGGTTATCGCCATAAGGTACATGTCATGTCTAAAATGCAACATACTCTTTCATTCTACACAACATCTATTTTCTTTGTCAATGTTTTATATTCAGTATTGTTTAATAGTTAACATGCCATGAGGTTACTATTTTACTTTCGGTTATCAGTCACTATTTTTTGATAGCTTATACGATGTTTTGGTAGTAAATGGTTTACTATAAATTAACCTCTCGTTGTAACACACTTTAGCGGATTTGATTTACAGAATTAAACACCGGTATTATCTGTTGCTGTATCAACAACATCAGTTACAACAGTATCTTCGGTTACGGTGTCATCAGCAACAACGTCATCAGTTACAGTAGTATCTTCGGTTACGGTGTCATCAACAACAACGTCATCAGTTACAGCAGTATCTTCGGTTACGGTGTCATCAGTCACTGTGCTGTCCGTTGCTTGTGAAAGTTTAATTCTAAATATTAATGGATCGGTGCTGACAGTTTCCAATGTTACTTTGAAGGCGACAATCGCGCCTGAATCATCAACAACATCAACAATAGGTACGCTTAACGAATTGCTTTCTGCGGAATAATCAGCCGTATTTTCATCTTCGATTGTGTCAATTGGATCAACCGCCGTAACGGTGTATTCCATATCAATTTCACCATTTTCATCAACAAATTCAACACCTTGCATCAATACAGCATAACTTACCATTTGACCCAACATATTAACACTCACTTTAGGTAAGTAAGCAAGATCATTGTGTTGTTCGCTATAGAAAGTCCGTTCAATAGGTTGAGTTTCTAGCAAAGAAAGTTGTTCTGCAGGTTCTTCGATAGCAATTAACTCTTCACCCACTGTATCTAAAGCTTGGCGCAATTGTTGTTGTTCTGGTTCTAAAACAACTATTTCTTCATCCGTCGTAGTAACTTCTTCTTCGGTAACGACTTCTTCGTCTACGGTAGTTTCTTCTTCAGTAACAACTTCTTCGTCTATTGTAGTTTCTTCTTCAGTAACAACTTCTTCGTCTACTGTAATTTCTTCTTCGGTAACGACTTCTTCATCTACCGTAGTTTCTTCTTCAGTAACAACTTCTTCGTCTACTGTAATTTCTTCTTCAGTAACGACTTCTTCATCTACCGTAGTTTCTTCTTCGGTAACGACTTCTTCGTCTACTGTAGTTTCTTCTTCGGTAACGACTTCTTCGTCTACTGTAGTTTCTTCTTCAGTAACGACTTCTTCACCTACTGTGGTTTCTTCTTCAGTAACTACAACAGGTTCAGGACATGCACCTTCTGTATCGCCATGACCCAAATGTCCACCTAAAGCAGCTTTGGCAACTTCAAGCACTTTACCATTATGACAAACCAAAGTTTTCTTGCCAGTATCAACGCTAGCTGAATCGTCACTGTCATCGCTATCGGAATCGTCGCCGTCGTCGCTATCGGAATCGTCACTGTCGTCGCTATCGGAATCATCGCCGTCGTCGCTATCGGAATCATCGCCGTCGTCGCTATCGGAATCATCGCCGTCGTCGCTGTCAGTACTGTCTTCACCGGATTGAATATTATCATCTCCTTCATCTGTTGTATTACTGCTGGTGCTATCAGATGAAGTCGTTGTTTCTACTGCAACGGGTTTACCTTTATCTTTATTATCAGGTTTATTTCCTTTAGAATCAGCAAATAACGTATTGCCGGCACCCAAGGATAATGCTGTGGCTATTGCTAAAACCAATACTTTTTGCTTAGTATTCATTTTTAAAATTCTCCAAAAATTTGTTTTTTTGCTTTCTTAATATTCAATCATTCGATTAAATTCAATTGAAAGATTAAGAAGTTCTACGAATGAGTTAAGTATAGAAGAACAATAACGAAGTGACTATAGGAAAAATCCTGAATTTAAAGCAAAATTAGTAAAATCTTTTGGTACAGGAGAATTTTTGGTGGCGGATAATACCAAGTAAAGCGATATTATCCGGAGATATAAAATTATACTTCTACAACGAAGACTGAGCCGCAAGGGTGATTAGCTTGAACAAAAATGTTACCGCCATGTGCGTCAACTGCCATTTTACAAAATGTAAGACCTAATCCGATTTGTGAAATACCTTTTCTTTTTAAATCAACGACTTCAAATTTTTCAAAAATGCGTTGACGATATTCTTCTGGGACACCGGGTCCCTCATCAATCACTAACATGCGTAAATGTGGTTTTTGATCAATTACGTACCTTTTTTGTAAGCGCAACATAACAGTAGTATCGGCTGGCGAATATTGCAATGCGTTCGCCAGTAAGTTTGCAATCACGCGATAAAATAAGTTGCTATCCAGTAACATTTCTACTGGCGGTGATGGCAATTCTATTTTAAGTTTAATCCCTTTTGATTGGGCAATAATTTTAAAATGTTGTTCAGCGTTTAAAACTAACTGATTGACATCGACAAGTGATGGATGTAAACGCAGTTTGCTTTGTTCCATTTTTGCCATCATCAACATATCGTTGACAAAAGAATCTAACCGGTCGGCTGCCATACGAATATGTTCTAATTCTTTAAGTAGCTCATTATCATTGGTTTTTTCTGCCATGAGCGTGGCATGTAACATGATGGAAGTAATCGGGCTAGACATGTCATGCACAATCATACTGGATAACTCTTCACGCATTTTTAAAGTGGCTTCTAGCGCATCATATTGCCGCTTAATACGCAACATGGAGCGAACGCGGGCACGCAATTCTAATTTACCAACCGGTTTTTGTAAAAAGTCATCTGCACCTGCGTCTAAACCTTCGGATAACACTTTTTTGCCATTTAGCGAGGTGATGAGAATGATAGGAATGTGTTGAAATTGTGGATTAGATTTAACACGACGGCAAACTTCAAATCCGTCCATTTCAGGCATGACCACGTCGAGCACAATTAAATCAGGCGCGATCTCGCCCAATTTCTCTAGTAATTCTTTGCCGTTAGCAACGAGCTTGATGTCATATTCTTCCGTCATCAGCATAGATTCAAGCTGCATACGAATACTCAATTCATCATCGACAATCAAGATTTTACTACGTAATGTCATAATTAGTTATCCCACTGCTTTTAGACTCGTTGGACAATGTCAATCATTCATGCGATGTTCAACTATTATTTAACACATTATCACAGTTGAACATCGTTTATTTTATCATCATTTCGCGATGATCGGTTGTTTATACGGTTAAATATTATTAATTACAACGACCTTGATCATATTGACCTACAGTACGGATAATTTCAGTTTGCGCAGGTTCAATCCGTTGTCCAGCTAATTCACTGGCAATCATACGGCTAATTAGTTGATCAAGTCGTGTTACCACATAACAGCGACTAGAAGGCGTTGCATGACCACCGCCTACACCAGAATCATCTGTTAAGAATAAATACTGTCCTTGCGTTACAGTGCTGGCAATGCGCATGATATATTCAGCTACATCGGCTACACCACTGGCTGCCAATGGATAGACTCTAATCCCAGCTTGTTTAGCTTGTTGAATTTGCACCAACATGTCAGATAAATTTTCATCATGTGGTGGTGCATCTGCAATCAAAAAAAGTAATCGAGCTACATTTCCTTGTCGCCATTGCGCTTGTAAAGCTGTCTGCATAGCTTGTTCCATTGCCTCAGGATAGTCACCACCACCGGTGGCACTTTGTTTACCTAATTGATTTTGCATAATATTAATCGATTCAGTAAAATCAAAGCCTTGAACAACGTAAGCATCGCCCTCATCACGATAAACAGTTAAGCCAAAACGCATGGCAATATGAGGATGTTTGCTAACAACAGTGCCAATAATATCACGGAATTCTGTCGCAATATATGTCAATTCATCGCCCATACTTCCTGTTGTATCAATGACTAGCATGACATCTAATTCAGACGATAATGTTGCGATCGTTTGAGGCAAAGTCAATGTTATCGCTTGATCTGGATTAATTTTCGCCATATCAATTGTGGTCATTACAGCAGTAGAAGGCGAACTCATGGCATCTTGTGGGGGAGCAATCGTTAATTGTAAAGTGGTATTACTTTGTTTACCTAAATTAAATTGTGGAAACAAATAGAAGTCGCCATTAGTCGCGGTTAAGCCAACAGTGGTTGCAGATTGACTTTGCGGTGGCGTAATTTGCACTTGCGCATTACCAACGCCTTGTCCATTTTCATCAACAACATGTAATGTAACTCGATCTGACAGATTTATAATGGGTAAAATAGCTGCATGATCTGCTTGTAATTGTTGGTTAAGATAATCTTGAAAAGCAGTAAAATTAAGATTATCATCTAGGTTACCGGCAGTTAGAGTACCTGATTGAAGATTATTGGTTTCTCCCTCATAAACTGGAATTGACATGGGCTCATCAATCATCTCCTCTTCCCAAGCATAATCAGCACTGATTTTACCTACAGTACTGTCATCAGTTGCGATACTTGCAGGGGGAGGCAACATAGCTGGATAGGTGGATTTTAACTCCGCTACAGCAGGACGACCTGCGGTACTTGATTCATAGGCACCACTACTGAACGTGAGACTGGCACTGGCGCTAGCAATCCAATTGGCTGGTTGAGTAACATCTTGATCGACTTGACAAAGTGTAAGATGCCATTTATAAGTACCATTGGGCAAATGCGCTGGAATTTCAAAAGATACAATCTCAACATCAGACAATGTTACAATAGACCATTGAGTGACCAACGGTGTCACAAAATTAAGATCGCCAAATTTAGCGTTCAAATCAGCTAAATAATACAGTTCGCCATTCGGTAGTTGCACTGACAAGTAGACATCTACCTGATCAACGGTTATTGTCGTACTTTCTATACTCGCACTAATAGTTAATATGTCACCAACTGTAACGACATTTTTATTTAATGTTAAGGATAATGCTTGTGCATATTGCGTTATCCACAATAATGACCAAAAAGTGAAATAAATTAAATATTTTTTAAATAACATAGAGTTATACTCCATATTGTGGTATTTTTGATTTGTGTAATATTCTCAAAACATTGAGTTATGGATAAAAATTCCATTATTCAATAATAGATGAAAACATTGTTAATTGCACATCATCTACCACTTAGAACAAGAAATGGTTGAGTCATTTACTTAATATGTGAATTTCAATAACCATCTACTATAACTTAAAGTATTAACCGGCTGTTTGTTATTCTGATAGTTTGTTGTGATCAATTTTGGGAATTGGTGATGAAAAATGAAAACGATGATAAGTGTAAGGAGGCTACCATGTCTAAGCAAGATTTGAGAGAATTTTTCCGTCATCCCGCGGAAATTCCTATAGAAGTGTGGAGTGACGACGACACTGAAGGCGATTGTCAATATTTAACCAACATTAGTTTGGGCGGATTAGCATTTAAATCCAATCATGAATGGCAAATGCATTCCACTGTTTCCGTTCATTTATTGCTCAATCCTTCCATTCAAATTTGTGGCACTGTTGTTTGGTGTCAAAAATTAGAAGATATGTACCAAATTGGGGTTAAATTCCTTGATAGTCCACAACTGGACAGCCGTCTTAAAGAAAGTATGATAGACGAAGTCTGTGAAGCTGATTTATACAAAAAAATACTGTTCGATATTACCGAAAATTTCTTAGACGACTCTCGCAACCCATCATTTTTTGATGTGATATGAAGTGTATTAAAAGTAACATCAAAAATTGCTAATATTATGACTGTATTAATTTTATTTAATCAAAGAAAATAACCATGTTATATGCAATTATTGCTGAAGATGTACCACAAAGTTTAGAAATCAGAAGCAAAGCGCGCCCAGCCCATTTGGCACGCTTAGAAACTTTGCAAGCACAAGGACGATTAATTTTAGCAGGTCCCCATCCTGCCATTGACTCCATTGATCCTGGTAGCGCTGGATTCAGTGGAAGTTTAATTATTGCTGAATTTACCTCTTTAGAAGAAGCCAGTGACTGGGCAAAAGAAGACCCCTATCAACAAGCTGGTGTCTACGCACAAATCACAATTAAACCGTTTAAAAAAATATTCTCCTAGCGTTTAAGCTGAAAAATATGACTACAACTTTATTACAAAATAGGTTAAATCAAGAATTTACGCCTACTTATTTAGAAATTATTGATGATGGACGCGAACATGAAGGACATGCCAGTGCGCACGGCGGTGGTCATTTCACCGTCATCATCGCCAGCGAAAAGTTCGTTGGACATAATCTTGTACAACGACATCGTATGATTTATGCGGCTATACAAGAATTAATGCAAACTCATGTACATGCATTAAGCATCAAAGCCTATACACCAGAAGAAATTTAACTACAAAGGAAATTTCCATGTTGAAAAATATGACTTACGTCAGCTTACTATATGGAGTATTGTTTTTTAACACGCTTACTCATGCAGAAGAAGTAAAAACGGATAACGTGGTTGCCACTGTGAATGGACATGCAATTACTCAACAAGATTATGAAAATTACGTTGCTGCCCGTCAAAATGGAGAAGCCGCCTTGCCTGATGCACAATCACTACTAGATGAACTCATTAATCGTGAATTGGTGATGCAAGACGCAATCAAAAATAAAGTTGATCAAAGTCCTAGTTTTGTTAGACAAATGGAAATTTTACGGGGTAATTTACTAACAACTATGCATATTAGTCAATATCTTCAACAACAAACTGTTAATGAAACTGAGTTAAAAGCCGAATATGACAAACGGGTTGCCGTTGCAAAAATGCCAAAAGAATACAAAGTACGGCATATTATATTAGCCGATGAAGAACCAGCCAAAACACTGCTGAAGCAATTACAAGACGGTGCAGATTTTGGTAAATTGGCAGAAGAAAAATCCATTGATAGCGGTTCTGCCAGAATGCAAGGCGATTTAGGTTGGATTACTGAAGAACAAGTAGTGCCTGAAGTTGCACAGGCTATTGTTAAAGCAGAAAAAGGTAAATATCTTGATTTAGTCAAAAGTACATTTGGTTGGCATATCATTATCGTTGATGATGTGCGTGAAGCAGCACCGCCTTCTTTTGAAGAAGTTAAAAAAGACCTAGAAACCATGGTTCAAACCGAAAAATTACAGGATTTCTTAGATAAAATCCGCGAAAATGCAAAAATTGATTATCCAAATAAAGACAAACTCACTGATAAAAAAGGTGAAAAGTAAAAATATGCATTGGTAGATTCACTCACCCTCATTGACGGTGCTAATTAACAAAATAGGATCAGGATACACATGGCTGTCACACAATTAAACTACCCCGTTGATGGTAGTAAAATTACCATCAAAGACAATCAACTCATCGTACCAGATAATCCAATTTTAGGATATATTAAAGGCGATGGTATTGGTCCTGACATTATGCACGCTTGCTTGCGTATTTGGGATGCTGCCATTAAAAAAGCATACGATGGTCAGCGAAAAATCCATTGGATGGAACTTTTTATGGGAGAAGCGGCTGCCGAAAAATATAATGGCAACATTTTCCCAGATGAAACCCGCAATGCTTTACAAGAACTTATTGTATCTATCAAAGGACCTCTCACTACACCAGTTGGTGGTGGCTTTCGTTCCTTAAATGTTACATTACGTCAAGAATTAGACCTCTACGCCTGTGTGCGTCCAGTGCGTTATTACGAAGGCGTGCCTTCTCCCTTGTGTCATCCGGAATTGATTGATGTTGTTATCTTTCGTGAAAATACAGAAGACGTTTATGCTGGAATCGAATATCAATCTGGTTCTCCAGAAATGCGCAAAGTAGAAAAATTCCTCAAAGAAGAAATGGGCGCAACTTTCTTTGATGATGCCGGTCTTGGCATTAAACCCATTAGTCCTTTTGGTAGTAAACGCCTAGTTCGCAAAGCCATTCAATACGCCATTAAAAATAAACGCGAAAGTGTTACTTTAGTACATAAAGGTAACATCATGAAATACACAGAAGGCGCATTTCGCAATTGGGGCTATGAAGTAGCACGTGAAGAGTTTGGCGATTACACCATCACCGAAGAAGAGTTATACAGTCAATATGGTGGCAAACAGCCGGAAGGAAAAATCGTAATTAAAGATCGAATCGCCGATATTATCTTCCAACTAATGTTATTACGTCCCAATGAATTTGACGTGATTGCTACCATGAATTTAAATGGTGATTATCTATCAGACGCGATTGCAGCCGAAGTCGGCGGTATGGGTATTGCACCCGGCGCAAATATTGGTGATCATGTTGCAGTTTTTGAAGCAACTCATGGTACTGCCCCTAAATATGCCAATTTAGATAAAGTCAATCCCGGATCACTACTATTTAGCGGTGTCGATATGTTGGAGTACATGGGTTGGATTAGAGCGGCTGATCTAATCACTCTAGCCTATCCCAAAGTCATTGCTAAGAAAATCGTTACTTATGATTTTGCAAGACAAATGACCGGTGCCAAAGAAGTATCAACCAGTGGATTTGCAGACGAACTCATTAGCGAAATTGAAAAAGGTATTGATTTATCAGCATTACGCAAAGAACGTAAAGCCGCTATTGAACAAGAAAGAAATGATTTATAATCAAGCGCTTAACTTCATAATTGTTTATGAAACGTGTGAAGAATTAGGATAAAGAGTTTTCGTTCATTTTTTTTAACTTTAGGAAAAATCAAAATGCCAGAATTAAACTTTACCCAAGCGCGCTTTAATATGATTGAACAACAAGTGCGTCCTTGGGAAGTACTCGATCAGCGAGTGTTGGACGTCATGTCACAAATTCCCCGCGAAGCGTTTGTACCAGAGGCTTATGCGCATCTTGCATTTGCTGATATCGAAATTCCGTTAGCTCACAATCAAGTAATGATGCCGCCCAAATTAGAAGGACGTGTTGTACAATCACTACTGCTTAAACCCACAGATAGAGTTTTAGAAATCGGTACAGGCAGTGGCTATGTCACAGCATTACTTGCGGCTTTAACCAATCACGTTGATACTGTTGATGCTTTTGTTGATTTTGTTGAAGATAGCCGAGCAAAATTAGCTGCACATCACATCAAAAATGTAACCTGCCATGCGGGTGATGCAGTTAATGGATGGAACACAAATATTCGTTACGATGCAATCGTATTAACCGGATCAGTGCCAATATTAAAACCCCATTGGCAAGCTCAATTAGCGATTGACGGGCGCTTATTCGCTATTGTAGGACAAGCACCGATTATGGAAGCTAAATTAATTACCCGTATTAACGAATATGAATGGATTGAAGACAGTTTATTTGAAACTTCCATTCCAGCCATAATGGGCGCTCCCAAACTTAATGCTTTTGTTTTTTAATGAAGCGGGACAAATCTCGTCACCAAACTCTGCTTGGCAGTATTTGTTCAAGAAGCTCAGCTTTGAGACCACAAGCAGAGCTTGCAAGACAAGTATTGCCAAGTGGAATGAGGTAACGCAATAATTTAAATTATAAATTCAAGATGTTATATCCATACTTATGTTGAACTCACGTTACGATAACAAAGCTTGTAAACGTTGAATAGCCGCATCAACTTGTATGGGTGCAGTGCCGCCGATGTGATTGCGAGCGGCAACCGAACCTTCTAAAGTTAATAGCGGGTAAATGTCATTGTCGATTAATGGCGAAAATTGTTGAAAAACAACTAAATCCAAATTCGCTAAATCACACTCATGTTCAATGCAATAACGCACAGTTTTGCCAACAATTTCATGGGCATCACGAAAAGCAACACCTTTACGGACTAAATAATCTGCTAAATCAGTCGCTGTGGTAAATCCACGTTGTGCGGCTGCAATCATATTTTCTCGTCGAACTTGTATGGCGGGAATCATATCAGCATAAACCCGTAAACAACCTTTTAAAGTATCTACAGTATCAAATAGCGGTTCTTTATCTTCTTGATTATCTTTATTATAAGCAAGTGGTTGCGATTTCATTAACGTTAATAAACTGAATAAATGTCCATATACGCGTCCAGTTTTACCACGCACCAATTCGGGCACATCAGGATTTTTCTTTTGTGGCATGATGGAAGAACCAGTACAAAAAGCATCACTGAGTTCAATAAAACCAAATTGAGATGAAGACCATAACACTAATTCTTCAGAAAAACGCGATAAATGCAGCATTAAAATAGCCGCGCAACTGGTGAATTCAATAGCAAAATCTCGATCACTGACAGCATCTAAAGAATTTGAAGCAATCGTGTCAAACTGTAATAAATTCGCGGTATAGTGTCGATCAATGGGATAACTCGTGCCCGCTAATGCTGCCGCGCCTAATGGCAGAGAATTCACCCGTTGACGACAATCATGGAAACGCGCTTTATCACGCAATAACATTTCACACCATGCGAGTAAATGATGTCCAAAAGTAACCGGTTGAGCATTTTGCAGGTGAGTAAATCCGGGCATGATAGTGGCTTTTTCTTGCGCGGCAACATCTAATAACGCTTTGATAAAACGAGTTAATTCTGCTTGTATCAGATCAATTTCGCTGCGTAAATATAAACGTATATCAGTCGCAACCTGATCGTTACGAGATCGACCCGTATGTAATTTTTTTCCTATAGGACCAATGAGTTGTGTCAATCGCGTTTCAATATTCATATGTACATCTTCCAAGGCAATTGACCAAACGAAACAACCTTGCTCAATTTCTTGTTGAATCGTTTGCAAGCCGTTGACAATTTGCTGGCATTCATCAGTCGTTAAAATACCGACATGTGCCAACATTTGTGCATGAGCAATTGAACCCATGATGTCATATTGGTATAAGCGTTGATCAAAACTCACGGAAGCAGTAAAAGCTTCGACAAAAGCGTCAGTTGGCGCGGTAAAACGACCTGTCCAAGGTTTATCTTGTGTATTCATAAAAAAGTAATATTTGTAGTGAAAATTATTTGCCATGTAAATAGCGTTTATCACTGAAACTACTAACCCATTGTGGTTTATAAACTACCAGTAAGGTAATCAGCATTCCATTGATAAAGGCTTCAGGAAACAACATAACGATGATGAAAAGCGGTTGATCGCCCAAATCCGCTAGGTGGTAACTGTGACTGCCTAACAGTACAATCAGTCCAGCTAAACGACTACTGAGCATAGAAAGTGCACCGCCTAAAAAAGCACAAATAAAAATGTAGATGAAAAAATGGCGAGGTAAACTAATGAATGCTAACCAATACACGATGTAAGTCATGGCAATAGGCACGATACCATTGCAAAGTGCATTGAGCGAATAACTGCCCCATTCGGCATAACCAGTTATAGTTAAACAAAGTTGTATCAAACTGACAGCGATTGTCGCAAATTGCCAACCAAACATTAATGTTAATGTCGTCACTAATAGTAGATGAAATTCCATACCTGCTGTAATGCCACCGCCTAATTGCCACAACAAAAATAGTGCTAAGCAACTAAAAAAGAAAATATTGCTATCATCTGAATTAAATAAATGTTGCCAAGGTGCACGCCACAGCGCGTAGCCCAGCCATGAGAAAAATAAGAAGTGACTTGCCCATAACCAAACGGTGGGCAATAATTGTACAGAAAAGTTCATCGTGATTAAATTATGAATGAAGTGATTGTTAAATAGCAATTTTATGCGAGCATGAGTAAAAAGTAAAATTGACTCTCTTGACATTCAATTGATTTCGTTATTCACTGTCGCATTTACACTTAAGTGAAGTTAAATATGTCAGAAGATTATAAAGTTTATATGTGTACTATTTGCGGTTTAATTTATGATGAAGAACAAGGTTTACCAGAAGATAATATTCCCGCTGGTACTCGTTGGGAAGACGTGCCAGAAGATTGGCATTGTCCTAAATGTGACGTGGATAAGTCACAATTTGAACTTATGCAACCACTCTAAACAGATTCAACATGATCAATGGGTTGATCGTGATGAAATGGTGGCAGGTAATATTTTGTTACGTGCTTTGATAGATTCACCCGACAATTTTTCTGTCGCAGTTGCTAAAACCTTATGGTAGGTTTTGGTAAGTAAATAAGGATCGAAACCTATGACACGTATCCAGCGTGCACTGATTAGCGTATCAGATAAAACAGGCATTGTAGAATTTGCGCAAGCCCTTAGCCAGCAAGGAATAGAAATTATTTCCACTGGTGGCACCGCCAAACTACTCCAAAAACAACAGATTCCAGTTATCGAAATTTCTGATTATACCGGCTTTCCTGAAATGATGGATGGGCGCGTCAAGACTTTACATCCCAAAGTACATGGTGGATTGTTAGGACGACGTGATATTGATGCAGCAATCATGAGTGAACACAATATCAAACCAATTGATTTAGTTGTAGTTAACTTATATCCTTTTGAGCAAACAATTGCCAAACCTGAATGTGATTTAGCCATGGCAATAGAAAATATTGATATTGGTGGACCCGCCATGCTACGTTCTGCGGCTAAAAATTATCGTTTTGTCACTGTTGTGGTAGATAATAAAGATTATAGCGACATTATCGCCGAAATTGTGGCAAATAATGGTAATACGACCGAAATATCACGTTTTGCTTTGGCTAAAAAAGTATTCGCTCACACAGCACGTTACGACGGTGCGATTGCCAATTATTTAGGGCAATTGGACAGTGAAAATAGTGAATTTCCAATCACCTTATCACTACAATATCGCAAAGTACAAAAAATGCGCTATGGTGAAAATCCACATCAAAAAGCCGCTTTTTACACAGAATTAAATCCACAAGATGCCAGTGTTTCTACCGCAATTCAAATTCAAGGCAAAGAACTGTCTTACAACAATGTCGCAGATACCGATGCGGCATTAGAATGTGTCAAAGCGTTTGATAACACCGCCGCTTGTGTGATTGTCAAACATGCTAATCCATGTGGTGTGGCAATTGGAAGCAATATTTTAGAAGCTTATAACAAAGCCTTTCAAACCGATCCAACTTCGGCATTTGGCGGAATTATTGCGTTTAACCGTTGTTTAGATGCGAACACAGCCAAAGCAATTATTGATCGACAATTTGTAGAAGTGATTATTGCGCCTTGCGTAAATGATGCAGCCAAACCCATTTTAGCGACTAAAAATAATGTTCGCGTTTTAATTTGTGGCAGTTGGATTAACAAATCTATTAGCAGCTTCGATTTTAAACGTGTTACTGGTGGATTATTAGTTCAAGAACGTGATTTGGGCGTCATCACTCAAGCGAATTTAAAAATAGTCACGCAACGAACACCAACAGAACAAGAAATTCAAGATTTACTTTTTGCATGGAAAGTTGCAAAATTCGTCAAATCTAACGCCATTGTTTATTGCAAAGATGGCATGACCATTGGAATTGGTGCAGGACAAATGAGTCGTGTTTATAGCGCGAAAATTGCGGCGATTAAAGCTGGAGATGAAAATTTAACTGTACGCGGTTCAGTTATGGCATCAGATGCCTTCTTTCCCTTTAGAGACGGCATTGATCAGGCTGCAAGCGTTGGTATTACAGCGGTGATTCAACCCGGCGGCTCTATGCGTGATCAAGAAGTCATTGCTGCGGCTAATGAACACGACATTGCAATGGTATTCACCGGTATGCGACATTTTCGCCATTAATTAATTATGGAGCTTAACTAGATTGCTTTACATATATTTAAATGTATGTAATAATAAACAA
>DYNN01000133.1:0-4255 GCA_020721045.1 Thiomargarita sp.
CTTTACCAAAGGGGGATTGAGGGGGATTTTTTATATTTCAATTACTTAAATCCCCGCTGCCCCCTTTAAAAAAGGGGGGGAAACGTTTAACTTAATGGCATTGACTCTACAAGAATTATGAATTTATTAATTAAAATTAATAAGGTTTTTTACCGGTATAGTTGCCGGGTGGATTGTAATTACAAACCCACACTTGACTAGAATCACTACAAACTGCCATGCCACAACCGATTTCTGTGGTTGTTTTCCATACCACTTGCGTGTAATGTCCACACACTTTTCCAGTAGCACAACTATTTGAATTGTAAGTATAATTCTTGATTTCATCGCCCCAACTGTTCACTACTTTGGTTGGTGCAATGGTTTGTGCTTTCACTTGACCATCAGAATATTTGATCGGGCTTGCCCAATATAGATTTTCACCATAGCCACTACCTTTGCTATGGGTCATTTTGCAACCTTTTGTCTTTAGATTGTCTGCCCATGCTTGTGCTGTTTCGGCAATTTTGGCAGACCAAATTACAGCAGGTGAACCAACTTTGTTACGCCAAGTATTGTGAATATCTACCATTTCTTGTTGTTGTGCACCATTCAGTGCTGTGGCAGCAAGGCTATTTTGGCTAATTAGAGCCGCTAAAGCAATATGTGTATAACGCATCATTTTTTCCTATTATTTTAATGAATTATGACTACTTTGTCGTATGGTATCGAACAATAACAATGTTACACCAATGGAAATTGCACTGTCTGCAATATTAAAGGTGGGCCAATGCCATTGCTGATAATAAATATCAATAAAATCAATTACATATCCATATAAAACTCGATCAATTAAATTACCAAGCGCACCACCGATAATTAACGTAAGACTAAACATGACAAGTCGTTGTTGTCGTTCTAAATTATATAGCCAAACAAGTAATATTGTAGTGATAACTGTAGTTAAAATAATAAAAAACCATCGCTGCCATCCACCAGCTTGTGCGAGAAAGCTAAAAGCTGCACCTTCATTGTGTAGTAAGGTGAAATTAAATGAGGGTAATATAGGAATCGATTGATGTAGTGATATTATTTGTGTTATCCATAATTTAGATGATTGATCTAGGATAATGATTATTACAGAAATCCATAACCAAATTAATGTGTTATTACGCATGTGTGAAGTTATTTTATAATTGTTGTAAGAATTGCGGTAAATGCGTCAGATCATCTAGACAGATGAGTGGATGACAAGCAAGTAATCGTGATTTTTCATGCACACCGTAATTAACACCGATTGAAGCAACTTTTGCGTTGTTTGCCATGGCTAAATCATATTCTGTATCCCCAATCATGACGGTTTCATTGGGCGAAATGGCAACTTCTTCCATAATTTCATTTAACATGAGTGGATCAGGTTTAGAACAAGTCTCTTCAGCACAACGGGTGCTACAAAATAAGTGACCCAATTTACTTTCCTGCAGGGAACGATTCAAGCCCATGCGACTTTTTCCCGTTGCTACCGCAAGATGATAACCGATTTCATATAAGTGATGCATTGTTTCGCTAACACCAGAAAATAATGGTGTATCCAATTGATTAACATCTAAAAAATGCGTACGATAGCGATCGGCAAATTGTATTCGTTCTGCAACATTTAGTGTGGGATAAAGTGTAGCAATCGCTTTGTCTAAACCCAGTCCAATAATATTGCGAATTTCAGCATAAGGGCGTTCTTCTATACCCATTTCAGTAATCACTGATTGAAAACTTGTCACGATACGCCCTTGTGAATCCATTAACGTACCGTCCCAATCGAAAACAAGTAATTTAAAACGTTGTGTCATGTTTATATTTTGATAATAATTTGGGGTGAAGATTAATCTTTCTGTTTTTTTACATCGAGTTGATCGCGTAATCTGTCGCCTAACATATTGACAGATAATACAATTAATAATAATGCGATGCCGGGTGCTAACACAATATGAGGTGCGACTAACATATAATTGCTGCCATCACGAATCATACTGCCCCATGAAGCGGCGGGTGGTTGTACGCCTAAGCCTAAAAATGATAAACCCGCTTCTGCAATGACAACGCCGGCAATGCCAAAGGTGGCTTCAATAATTAATGGTGCAATTAATAGGGGTAAAATGTGATAACGCAATAAACGTGGTAGAGTTGCACCTAAACTTAATGCGGCTAATACATGTTCCCGTTGTCTTAAAGATAACGTTTGCGCTCGGGCTAAACGCGCAAATCCTACCCAACCTACGATGGATAGGGCAAATACAACATTTTCAATTCCTGGACCTAATAAACCGGAAAGTGCAATTGCGAGTAAAATACCCGGAAATGCGAGAAAGATGTCTATGATTTTCATGATAATTAAGTCAACGTAGCCGCCTAAAAAACCACTGATCATGCCGATTAATGTGCCGATAGTCAGCGAAACTAAAACGACCCAAAATGCGACAAAAAATGAAGTACGTGCGCCCATTATCAAGCGATCAGCCACATGACGCCCTAAATCGTCATAACCTAACCAAGAGATTGAGGAAGGTGTTTGTAATATATGGCTTAGTGTAATTTTATCGGGTTGTAGAGGTAGCCAAGGTGCTGTTACTGCAATAAGTAACCATATCAATAATAGACTACTGGGTATAATAATTTGCCATTTAAACACGATAGCGTACTCGCGGGTCTAACCAAGCGTAAAGTATATCAGTGAATGTGTTGACAATCACGTAAGTTAAACTAATTAGTAATACGCAAGCTTGAATTACACTATAATCACGTTTTTGAATGGCTTCGATAGTCAATTGTCCAATGCCGGGCCACGCAAAAATTGTTTCAGTAATCACAGCACCTGCGAGTAATGCGCCTAATTGCAAACCTAAAATGGTAATGATGGGTAAAGCGGCGTTACGTAGGGCATGATGGATGATTACGTTGAATTCACTTAATCCTTTAGCACGTGCGGTACGGATGTAGTCTTCGTGTAACACTTCTAAAACAGTGGCTCTTATCATGCGTGCTAAAATTGCTGCTAATGCGGTGCCTAAAGTCAAAGCTGGTAAAATCAGTGATTGCCAACTTTCACGCCCACTGATGGGTAACCAACCTAAGGTAACTGAAAATAATAAAATAAATAGCGGTCCTAACCAAAAATTGGGAATAGAAACACCTAATAATGAAAATAACATAGCACCTTGATCATAAAATGTATTTTGACGAATAGCCGCTAAGCAGCCTAAAGGTACTGCAATTAAAATGGCAATTAATAAACCTGCCAATGCCAATTCGATTGTTGCTGGTATTCGCTGCCATAACATATCAATAATTGATTCTTTAGACAATAAGGAAGTGCCTAAATCACCTTGTATTACTTGAAAAAGATAGCTATACCATTGCTCAAATAATGGCTTATCTAATCCTAAAGTATTGCGCAATGCTTGTTGATCGGCAATGGTTGCGCTTTCTCCCAAAATGACTTGAATGGGGTCGCCGGGAACGATGTGAATCAATGAAAATACTAATGTAACAACCCCCAAGACAACGATTAAGAAACTTATAATGCGAGATAATAAAAAAGAGAACATGTTTGTTTAAATGAAAAATAGTTTATAAATTAATGTGATGGATATATTTTTTATTACCACGCTGATGGTTTAAATTTTTCATCATTTAAAATGGTTACCGTTTCACCTTGTTGTGCTAGTACAAAGAAACCTTTACGATAGGCATATTTTGCAACTTCATCTGGCATAACCATAGCGGCAATTGCACCATAAGCTTTTTTGTCTGCATATTCAGGAAATAGTGGTTTAAATTTATCCATGCGTTCAAGGTGTTCATTGACATCATCGATACTAAATTTGCTTTTTACTTCAATTAAAATACAAGTTTCACCATTCACTGCAAATAAATCAATTTGAGTAGCTAAATTCAATTTTGGTTGGTGACGGCTGATATCACGACTTAAACCATGGACTTCAATATCACGTGCTTGAAATAATTTAATCAGTGAAGGCGTTACAAAACTTTCAACAAATTCTCCTAAACGATTGCCTAACTTAGCAATTTGTTTGTTAGTTTCCCGCGACAATTCTTTTACGAAACGATCATTTCCCTCTCTTTGTTCTTTGATTAAACGTTCAATTTCTTGCGCGCGTTCTTTCATCAAGCGTTCATTCTCTTCTCTTTGCTCTCTAATTAAGTGTTCAGTTTCTTGTGCTCGTTCTTTCATTAGACGTTCAGTTTCTTGGGCGCGTTC
>DYNN01000133.1:4355-6118 GCA_020721045.1 Thiomargarita sp.
AAACGATTGCCTAACTTAGCAATTTGTTTGTTAGTTTCCCGCGACAATTCTTTTATGAAACGATCATTTCCCTCTCTTTGTTCTTTGATTAAACGTTCAATTTCCTGCGCGCGTTCTTTCATCAAGCGTTCATTCTCTTCCCTTTGCTCTCTAATTAAGTGTTCAATTTCTTGTGCTCGTTCTTTCATTAGACGTTCAGTTTCTTGTGCTCGTTCTTTCATTAGACGTTCAGTTTCTTGGGCGCGTTCTTTCATTAAACGTTCAGTTTCTTGAAACTTCCGATCGGTTTCTTTAAATAAACGCCATACTTCCTCAAGTGTCGGAGCGGGCTCTCGGTGATCAATTATGCTCATCATTTATCTCCATAGTAGTTTATTTACTTCGCTCAAAGCGTGATCGTGAGAATGAAAAATTGCATTGAACTCAGATAATTATAGCACGTACAAGTTGTTATTCTGATATTTTACCGATCACATTGAATTTAATGTAAGCTGATATTTTTCTATGAGCATTGCATCACCATAACTGAAAAATCGATAATGTTGTTGTATCGCTCGTTGATACGCAGCCATGACTTGTGTATAGCCGCCAAATGCGCAGACTAACATTAGTAAAGTTGATTCTGGCAGGTGAAAATTGGTAAATAGGACGTCTACCACTTTAAATGAGTAGCCGGGTGTGATAAATAAGCGTGTATCTCCAATATAGGGTTGGATAACACCTTGATAAGCAGCCGTTTCTAACGCACGCACGCTGGTTGTGCCAATAGCAATTACACGTCCACCTCGCGCTTTGGTTTGTTGAATTTGTTGACAAACTTCTTCTGATGCTACCAAATATTCCGCATGCATAACATGTTGTGATAAATCATCTACTTTAACAGGTGTAAATGTGCCTGCACCAACATGTAAGGTCACAAAAGCGGTTTGAATCCCTAATGATTTGATTTGATCTAATAGGGCTTGGTCAAAATGCAAGCCTGCGGTGGGTGCGGCAACTGCACCGAGTTGACGGGCGTAGACGGTTTGATAACGTTCATTATCATCGGGCGAATCGCTGCGTTTAATATAAGGAGGTAGTGGTATATGTCCAATTGCGAGTAAAATTTCATCAATTGAGCGATTATCATGAAATTGCAATTCAAAAAACTTTTCTACTCGTTGAATGACTGTGGCTGTTACTCCTTGTTCTAATTGTAAAATCATTTGTGGTGTGGGGGCACGACGGGCACGAATTTGGGCAAGCGCGTGTTGTTTGTCTAAAATGCGTTCAATTAAGATTTCAATTTTACCACCAGTTGATTTATGACCAAACAAGCGTGCTGGCATCACTCGAGTGTCATTAAAAACTAATAAATCATTTGGTTTGAGAAATTGTAGAAAATCGGTAAATTGATAATCTTGACATTGATTTTTGTTGGGATTAACCCATAATAAACGACTACCAGTACGAGATTCGGTAGGTTGTTGTGCAATGAGATGTTCAGGTAAATTAAAGGAAAAATCTTGTCGTTTGGTTGTCATTGAGTTTAAAAATAACTGAGTTGCTTATCATCGGTTAATAATTTTTTGCAGAACAAGCTGTTAAGTAAGATTCAAAACTAAATCCCAATTTTAACTTGAAAATAGGTGTTATCACAACTATATTCACGGGTATAGAAAGCAAAGTCAACTAGTTAAACTACGACTTGCTGTAATCGGTTTACTTCCCTGCTTCAAAAAACATATTTAAATGTATGTATTTGATAATTCGCTTTCTGTTGA
>DYNN01000216.1 GCA_020721045.1 Thiomargarita sp.
CCAACGTGGGGGGCAACGTATGGCGTATATCATGATGTCCCCCATCCTGAATTAATTCAAGATTTATCTAATTATTTGCTTGATATAAAAAATATTTAGAGAACAATGAGTGAGTTGCTCGTTAAATCAACGAATTTGGATAATGCGAGAGACAAATCGCTATCCAAAATTTATTTATATGATCACAGTGGGCTTCATCCGCCCTATCCAATTTAAATATGTTGAATTTATACAACACAAAGAAATGTACCCAGTTAGTATTTTTATTGGCATTCAGTGTAATGTTTTATCCAATCACTATTGTAATGCCTTCGACCACGTTGCAAAAGCCCATATTTCAATTACATATCTTACAAAAGGATTGGCTTTGGTACAAACTCCACTTGCAGAATACACCCGAAGGTGTTTGGTCAGCGTTAAAAGCCATAGACCTTTCATCAGAAAGCTATTTCAAAATGGATGAAAGTGATATTGAGCATTACAATTGGTCGGATCAATCGATTCTCCTCACTGTGGAATCTTCTATGCGATTTCTCGGAGTATCCGCCAAGAAAATAGATAGTTTGAATATAGATCAATTGACAAGAAAAGCTGAAGCAAGTATGAATTTGGGACTGGGCATTAATGGTAGCGTTTTCATTATTTTATTTGAAGGGGAAAAACTTTATGGTGGTGCTGTAGATAATGTTGTTTCAACAAAAGGTTACCAAGTTCCTACCATATTTATTCAAATTGCAACTGTTTATGATACCTTACCGAAGAAAGTGCAAATTAGATTTATAATAAGACCGCTTAAAACTATTAGGGCAATATTAACGGGTTATCAAGCATTAGATCAACAACTTAAAAATCGAATAGAAAAACGAGAGATATACAACTTTTTTAAGAAAATTGACAAGTTGATTAATGACAATACGTTAGAACGTGTTGAACCTTGGTTACCGAAAATTAAACCTATTGTGAAGTAACGTAGCCGACCTTCGATGGTGGTATTATTTCAAAATGTTGGGAAGGGACTCCCCATCTGTTAGCTGGGTAGAATCGCATGGGGATATCTACCATGATCAAAGTTTTCTCATCTAAATCAGAGTTTTCTGAATAAAAACAAATCGTAACCCATTGAAAGACATCACGCTGCTATTTTCTGTGATTGAGTGAGTAACATACTTTCAATGCTGAGATGATAATCCAATTCTACCCACTCAATTCCAGTGCCTTGACAAATCAACTGATAGTTTTTCAATTGGTTAAATGAAGCCTGTTGTAATTCTGCATACCATGCCATTGGAGTCAGAATCACGCGCCCATCTTCAAATTCAACCCGGAGATACTGATCATCAAAATGCACGGCTTTAGCCTTGGTTAAAATATTCATAATCAGGAAAATTACAATTCAGATTTTTGCGGTTGAGTCAGCAACATAACAGCTCAGGATTTTTTGACAATCAACAATTGATTTAAGCAGTCTCGTATCGTGGAACTACTACTTTCCTTTGTTAACAATGTTAATCTTTACTTGCTTACTGCATTTGTCAGCAGATTTCGTTTTGTTAGTCAACGCTTGCATAATTTTTTGATGTAATAACTTTTGGAGTTCTTCCTTTTTTTCAGCTTCTTGATACAACTGTTTCACTTTCTGAGTTTTGGCATACTTGATTGCATTCTTG
>DYNN01000051.1 GCA_020721045.1 Thiomargarita sp.
TACTTATTCATTGTTACATACATTTAAATATATGTAAAGCAATCTAGTTAAGCTCACCTTTAGGCTTACCATGACAGGCTAAGCAAGGTGTCATTAAACGAATCGGTTCAAAATATCGATAAACCGGTTGCTTAGCCATTTGGGTAAAAATGCCATATGGAGAGTCATTGTAATCTGGCTGCGTAAATTTAATCAACGTTTCCTTTTCCATAGCATCTGGTGCATTAGCTAAATGGCGATAACGAATCGTGGGTTGTTTAGTCACAATACCTGTACTGGTTTTCAAAATATCACCCGTTTCTCTTGCCCAAGTCGCTGGTAGAAAATTTTTCCACTTCACATTTTTCAAATTAAGTCGCTCTTGATTATTCGCAATACTTTGTTTACCAGCCGCAATCACTTTATCGATAATGATTTGTTGTTGCGGTGTCAAATCAATGATATCTTGCGCCATCGATTCAAGCCATTGTTTTGCAAAAAAATCTGCTGTAAAACCCTTATCACCTAATGTAGGATCAGTTAATTTCGACATGTAGGAAAAAATAATCAAACGTCCTTTTGCTAATGCTTGTGCAATCAAACGTGCCGTTTCTTCGGCTTCCATTTTTGGCACTTTGTTAATGAAAACATATTCCGGATATCCACCCTTTGCTGGATCGCCAATATTCTCTTGTGCCATTGCGGAAATAGTTAGTGAAATACTAATGATACTAGTTAATAAATGTAATTTCTTCATCTGATGGTTTTCCTACCGATTTTTTTATTATCAATAAGTTATCAAAACACAAAATAATATTTTATTTCATGCGTTTTACATGGTGCTATCAACGTAACACGGGCTTGGTTATCGCTATAAAATACATGTCACGCCTAAAATGCAACATACATTTCTATTCTACATAACATTCAATTTCAGTCAACTTTCTGATAGCCCAATCCCATTTTCAAGGCATGAAATTCTTTGCCATCTCCGCTGAAAAAGCGTGAAAATCCTTCATAATATTGTAAACGTAGCACTTGAATAGTGACAATCGCGCCTTCCAATACAATTATAAATAAATTTCCTAAAATAATCATTAGGATACTACCAACTTCTCCCAACATATGCGCTAAAGTGAAAACGGCAATTGCTAATGCAGCATGATTTAAACTAAATGCGGCTACTCGTAAAAAGGAAAGTGTATTCGCTAAATAATTAAGAACCGATTCAAAGCCTTCTATTGCAGTGACTAAGATACGTTCACCAAAGGGAATTTTGTTTTCATACCACTTATAAGCTAAAACAACAGCTAAAGGGATAAAAATCATCAATTGCTGTTGTGTATTAAATGCACCCGTCGCCATCCATTGTTGAATCGCATAAAACCCACCCAAATAGAGAAAAATGCCAGCAATGCCTTTATTATCAAATAACGCAGTTAAGTAATGTCCTTCACGCCAACGATTAACAATCGTAATTACCGTTGCTAACAAGATGAAAGCAACGCCCCAATATAATGCCATTGTTAACATCAAGAAAGGATCATGCAAAGGTGACATCCATAAGGCAGCAAGCACTGATTCTTCAAATCCAAAAATACTTCCATAGAGAAAACCGAAAAAAATAGACGATAAACCCGCAAAAATGAAAAATGGGGCAAAATTTTGTAGTTTTCTACGCCAATAACCGCCCGCTGCCATAATGACAAAACCATGCCCTACATCACCAAACATCATACCAAACATTAACAAAAAAGTTATTGTAAACAATAAGGTCGGATCAAATTCACCATAACGTGGAATGCCATAATTTTTGACTAAATTGGTAAAAGCTGTCAACAGACGGTGATGGCGCATTAACGATGGAACTTGTTGATATTCAGCTAATTCCGGTTCACGCGTCTTGATCACAACCGGTTGATTAAATTTTGCAACCAATTGTTTTAATTGTGGTAAATCAGATTTAGGCGTCCATCCTTCAATCAGTACAATTTGCCCTTTTGATTGCATCATACTGGTTAATTCTGCATAAGCAACCGCCGCATTCACGACTTGATAAGCCTGTTGCAATTGAGGACGATAGAGTTGAGCAAGTTGTTGTTGATGTAATTGTAAAGTGCGAATTTGTTGTTGAATTTCTTGGATTTGTTGCGTTAAATCTGCGTGTACTTGTTGAGGATAATCTTGAAATTGTGTTGGAATTTGTAATGCATGAAAATCAGCGTGTTCTAAAATAGAATTGACTTGTTTTTGTTGCGCAAGATGACCGGCGACAACGACGTAAACGACTTCTTTAGTATGATGAAAAACATGAATAAAATGATTAGCAAGCAGAATTGATTCTTCAAAGTGAGATAAATCATCAATATGTATTGTGCCAATATGTAGGTTTAAAAATTGGCGTGGTTTTTGTAACAGCTTTAAATTAATATTTAATTCACTAAAAACTTGCAATGTATCGACCAGCGGATGTAATTGCTTTTCTTGTTCTTTTAATTGATGTAACTCTTCTTCTAACTTGGAAAAATGCCCCCAAATATCACCTAATTGTTGATTAATTTTATTTAATTCGTCTAAAGCAATATTTTGTTGAGTTATCTTAGGTGGATTAAAGTCAGGAATTTGGGCTAAAATTTTGTCTAACCGACTGTGTGCATTGTTAAAAATGGTGCGAAATTCACCGCCGGCATTTTCTGGTAATTCTTTAATTGTACGAACTTCTGGATTGAAAAAACCATATTTTGCCAGCAATTGCGCCATTAACGGTGCATCTTCGGTTAATAAATACAATGATACATAAGACATAGTGATAGGTTTAAACATAATCGTTTCTCACACCATTAAAATCGGTGAATAAGCATCTGCTGCCGTTGAAATCACATCGGATTTTAAGCCCAATCGTTTCCCTTTGATAATTGCTAATACGCGTCGCATTTCCAATTCGCGTAATAATAAATAAGCAAATACTTTGGCAAAGGTAAAATGGCATTGACGTAGGGTTTGTTGGGCTACACGACGGACTTCAGTATTGAGATGTTGTTCAACTTCAAAGGTATTTTTTGCCTGATTTAGTAGTGTCATCAGTGGTTCTGGTAAGGCATTGAGCACTTCTTGCAAGCTATTGAGTTCAACCAATTGTAGTAATCGGCGATGATTTAATCTATAAGGTGTTGAAATTAAAAGATAAAACGTTTCAGCCGATGATAAATGATAAGCAAAACGGTAGCGTAATAGCCAAATTAAATTAAATCGATCCAATAATGCACGAATTAACGGTATGATCAGGTGATATTGTTGTGTATCTAGGGATTTAATTTTTTGTTCTAAACCAAATAAGTAGTGTTTATCGATTACTGCATCGAGTGAGTAAGAATAGTGTTCTTTTTCAAAGACTCGGCGGGCTTGACGGGCAATGTTACCGTAATGACTGCCTTCTAGTTGTCGTAATAATTCGTTAATGTCTTCTGTATGTAATAATTGTTCTATCGGTAAAGTGGCTAATTCTCCTAACTCAATTAGCTGATTTTTAATTATTTTTGTATCTAAACCTGCTATTTTTCCGCGTATAATACTTTTTAGGTTGGTAATTTCGCATTTATGAAACCAATACATTAATAAATCGCGTGCAATACCGGATAATGGACGTATGAGAATTTTAACATCGGCAATTAAATGCAAAAACCAAGCGTGTTCAATCTGACTCAGTTTGGTTTGGTCATCGCTTAATAATTCGTCTAAATAGGGAATACCTAATTGGCAAGTTGATTGATTTAACAAAGTATTTAAATGGGATTCAGATAATAATTGCGTGGCTAAGACTGAAACCCGTGCATTAAGATAGGCATAGTCTCGAAACGCACTCATTGCGACTTTCCTACTTGCATCAGTAAAGCTACAGCAGATTCTAGTGCATTTTGTTGATTTTGTTCAGCTAAATCACGTAAATGGTCTTTTTTATTTTCATAACGTTTTTGCAATTCAGCGATGCTTTGTTGTGCTTTGAGATTGGCTTGTTCGATAAAGTGGGCATGTAGCGCGGGTTGTTTGGCTTCAAAATCACGTTCCATTTGATGAGCAGTTTCTAATGCTTGTTTAATTTGTTGTTCACGTGTTTGTGTTGCTTGGCTAACCAATTGTTCTGCTTGAGTTTCTACTTCTAATAAACGCTTAAGTGTTTCTTCCATGATCGTTTCTTATTTGGTTGCATTCAGGTGTGAGTAAGCAAGTTCCAAAGCACTTTCGGGAATGCGTAGCATGGGTTGATTTTCAAAATAGACATTGTATTCAATATGTTGTTCTGGTAAATACCATATTTTCATGATTTCACCAATATCTCCCTTTTTAACGACAATTTGATCGTCAAGTGCGAAGGACATTTTGGCTTTTACTTTGTCTCGAAATTCAAATTGACTGGGTGCCCACAGAGCATCACCTTCAATTAATTCTTCTTCACGACAGCCAATAACTTTATTAATTTCAATAAAATGAACGGCATAAATAATTTGATCTAGTAAAAAAGTGCCGGTATCTTGCACGTAGCCAATTGTGCCACGTTTAACTAGCAATTCACCTCTTGTTGCACCTGGGTAGGTACCATCGTCACGTATGTTGCGAATAACACGTACTTTGTCTCCTTCTGAGAATAAATAATCCATTAATCAGTCCCTTGCAGTTGTTATTTTAGTCGTTTTAAATTAGCAGGTAAATACATAGTGAATGTGCTACCTTTTCCAATTTTGCTGTTGACTTCAATATATCCACCCATAATTTCACAAAAACGCTTGGTAATAGTGAGTCCTAAACCTGTACCGCCATATTTGCGTGTACTGGAAGAATCGGCTTGTGTAAATGCTTGAAATAATTTATTAATTTGCTCTTTATTCATACCAATACCGTGATCGACTATGGTAAAAGTCACCCATTTTTCATCATTTAGCATCAGTGAATTTATAGTAAGATAAACCCGATCTTTTTCTGAAAATTTACAGGCATTACTCAGTAAGTTGAATAAGTTTTGTTTGAGCTTGGTTAAATCTGAATGCATTTCACCAGTTATTGGGTCGCATTCGACTTGTAATTGGTTACATTGTTTTTCAAAAAGCGGTTGCACTGTCATCATAATGTCGTTAATGACACTGCAAACATTAAATGTTTCCGGATGCACTTCCATTCTACCGGCTTCAATTTTAGAAATATCCAAAATATCACTGATAATCGTGAGTAGATGTTTACCGGCACCATGAATTTTTTTCAGTTCGTTTAAACAGCGTCGACAATGATTTTCTTCTTCAATTTCTTCTTGCAACATTTCACTATAACCAATGATTGCGTTCATTGGCGTGCGTAATTCATGACTCATATTTGCTAGAAATTGGCTTTTGGCTAAATTAGCAGATTTTGCTTCTTCCATCGCTTCTGCCAATTCAAAGGTGCGTTTTTCTACTTCATGTTCTAAAGTGCGATTGTAATTTTGCAATTGACGGGAATAACGATCTTTTTCCGCTACTGCCAGTTTGATCGAACTTAACATTTGATTAAAAATTTCTCCCAATGCACGCATTTCAACTGTGCCTTCAACGGGTGCTACAATATCTTCTGTGTTTTGACTTTTGACTTTTTCCATGATTTGAATAAGATTTTGCAATGGTGCGGTCAATATGTGAGTGAAGACTAAACCCATGATAGCTAAAATAGTAAATCCGCCAACACTAAGAAAAATAAAGATAAAAAGTCCTTCATGCAAATTCAGTTGTAATTCATTTCTACTTTGATAGGTAACAATAGTCCACGGGAGTCGCGCCAATTGTTTGGAAGAAACGTGATAATAACGTTGATTAAGCCCGCGTATCATGGACGTCTGTTCATTTTGGGTTAAAATAGTTTGCCATGATTTGTTAGGAGAATCCGTATATAAATTATAACTCATACGTGGTTTATCACCTAAAATACTCATATCCGTTGCTATATTTTTGTGCACTTGAGTGAGTAGTAAACCCGTTTGGTGATCGGCAATAAAAGCACCGCCAGTTGCGCCCAATCGCGTTTTTTCTATGTCAGTCAATAAACCATCTAATAGAACATCAATTGCAACAATACCTTGAAATTGCTCTTGCGAATAAAGTCCAATGGCTATTGTAAAAATCCACGCTTTTGCATGATGTTGGTCACGATAAATGGGAGAGATTTGTATTCCTCTGTGACTTTTAATTTTTTGATAAATATCATCTTGTATGTAATGCGGTGTATAGCGTTCTTCAGCAAGAAAGTTATCAGAGATAAATTGAGTTTCAGCCCCTTTTTTAGCAAAATCTCGATAAACATTTAATAAATAACCGGGTTGATTGAAGTAGCGATCAGCATTTTTAGGTTCAAGTGCAACATGCGCATCAAGTTGATAAGATTGGAAACGTAGCGTATCTGTAATAATTTTCTTTAAAATAATAACGCTTTTCTCTGGCGACAGTTGTTCTGAAAAAAATAAGCTGGCATAGCTTTGTAAACGCTCTACATTTTGTACTACGATTTTCAGTTGTTCATCAATTGCATTAAAGTGTAGAGAAACTGCTTGTTCAAAACGCACTTCATCAAAGGCATTTTGTAAATTAATATAGCGATTTACTACAATAATAACGAATAAAATTAATGTGATAGCTACTGTGCTTAGCATGTAGAATAGCATTGTTTTTATTGTAAAGTGACTTGTCACAGAAGTAACCCTGCATTGCACGCATCGGACATGGTATATTCACGAATCCGTTGTGGACAATCTATTGCCCATTCTGGGATATCGTCATCTTTTTTCTGTACAATTTTTCTCACATTGTAAAGAGATGATTTTTTATCTGATTGTTTTAAATAGTTAATTATACGATTATACCACCAACGACTTAGTTTAAAATATTGACGCGCTAATTGTTTACTTTTGGGATAAATCTTTATCCTCTTTGATCTGACGACTATACTTTCTAAGTCCGTACATTCGACAAGAGAAGACGTGAATAATTGATAATAAGTCGTTGATAAGTTCTGCTTGCGGTGATAACTGATTTGCGTCGAGAACCACGATTCTGCAATTGTACTTTTCTGCAATGGATTCAATAAGTTCAAATCCAAACCGACACAGCCTGTCTCGGTGTGCGATAACAATTTCTGAGACGCTTCCAGACAAGATGAGTTCCAATAGGGTTTTAAATCCTTTTCTTTTGAAGTTAAGACCGCTGCCAATGTCTTCAATAAGTTCATGAGTTGGATACCGAGTTTTCAGGTGTTCTATTTGCGAGTTTAAATCATTCTTCTGATTTCGTGAGGAAACTCTCGCATAGATAAATTTTCTTCTTTCGGATTCAAGTGAATCTAAATCGTAAAGACGAATCCCGCCTGGGGTGCGCATCGTCCTGATTTTTCCTTCTTTATCCCATCTTCGTAACGTGTTTGGATGTACACCCAATTGGTTACATGCTGTTCGAGTGTTGACATACGCCATGTTTATTCACTTTGTCTATGATAAGTGAATTTATTGTATATTATGGTTAACTAAAGTCAACTATTTGTAACAGGAAATTACACCATGAAGCAAAGATTGCCATCTTGTTTGATCGTAAAAAGGCAATAAATGTGCCTAATAATTTAATGAGAAATTAGGAAAATGGATGGTAAAAATATCACTTTGAAATTATAAACTTTACTTTATTACCTACCTTATATGCGAATTTAATTTCATTCAGCAAACAAATTAATACCAATAATTCGTAAGCTTAAACGTAAGAGGGCATCCCAAGCATTACCCGGTTCAATGCCTTTTACAATGCGTTCTATGTTTACTGTTTCTTGTAAAAATTCTTGCCAAATAATACTAGAACTGTGTCGTTTTATGGCTTTCATCACTAATGGTTTGCGCTGTTGCCAAATATGATAATTTTTAAAGACTTGGTCAGTAGATTGTCCGCCTTGTATTGCATGAACAATTTGACAAAGGTTGCGCACTTCGCGATTTAATGCCCATATAATTAATACAGGTTCATCGCCTTCATCACGTAATCGTTGCAATTGACGGACACCTCTTAATGCATCGCCTTCTAATACGGTATCTATCCAGTCAAATACTTTAAATCGTGCACTGTCTGCAACGGCTTCTAAGACTTGTTCAACTGAAATTTCACCACTACCATATAATAAATGCAGTTTTTCAATTTCTTGGGCGCAGGCTAATAAGTGTCCTTCAGATCGTTCAATGATAACGGTAATTGCTTCAGGCGACAATTTGAGTTTAAAATTGGCTAGTCGCTGCGCAATCCAATGTGGTAATTCAGTCACATCAATTGGATAAATTTGCACAATTACGCCATGCGTATCTACAGCAGCGAACCATTTTGCTTTTTGTTTGGTACTGTCTAATCTATCAGCAGTTAAAATTAAAAGAGTATCGTTAGAAGAGTTTTCAATATGAGGTAATAGTATTTTCGTGCCTTCATTACCCGGTGTCTTGTCTCCTAAGCGAATTTCTAGCAACTGCTTATTGGAAAATAAGGATAAATTACTGGTGTGTGCGTTTATAGTATTCCAATCAAAATGGGCATCAACGGTCAAAACTGCACGCTCTTTAAAACCATGTGCATAAGCGTAATGACGTAACATGTCAGCACATTCAGTTAATTGCAATGGTTCATCGCCAGTCAATAAGTAAAAATGCACCAATCCCTGTTTTTTTAGATGGGCTTCAAGTTGAGTGGGTTTTAGTTTCAAAACTATTTATCTGCGTCTTTTGTTATAGTTGTTTGTCCCATCATGGCTTGCCAGAAAGCTTTCTGTAGTGCCTGTAAAGATTGGGTTTGATCCGGTAATAAAAATGGTCTCATGACTGTTAAAGGATCAAAACCTTCCATGCCTGAGGACATATTTTTGCGAATCATTTCTAACATTTCGTGTTGTAAAGGTTCTAAATTGGGCAATCCAAAAAAATTTCTTAATTCTTGAGGCGTTGCTTCTATTTCAACATTAATTTTCATCGTCATTGTTCCTTGTAATGGTAACACACCTATTTTACACACTTCGCATAATATTTATTGATTTGTTCATTTAGTCAGAAAAATTTGATTATGTAGAGAATGTACATCTGGCATATACGCCCTTTTCCCGTCCTTAAAGACCAATAACATTGGAATATGTTCCGCACCCAATGTCAATTGGCACATACAATCACAGCTCGGACAATGAAAACTGGTATGTACGTAATAAGGATTGGCTTCATCATTGATCATTATTTTACACGGAAATTTGAATCCACACTGCCAACATTTAAGATGTAAAATTTCATAACTAATACTCATATGACAACTCCAAGACAACTAAATAACGCCGTCGTTTATCGAGAAGATATTTCAATAGATTGTAATGTGCAATTTTCACCATTATATCAAATCACTCATCCTTAACTAAATAAGATTAAACTGCACATATGCTTGCTTTTAGTTGATCCATTTGTATAATAACTACCCTACTTATAATTTTTATTCAATCAGTTATGTCATCTATTATCATTGCGTTAGATTTTGCTAATCCAGAAGAAGCACTTGATTTTACAGAAAAAATGGCAAATACTCACTGTCGTTTTAAAATTGGTAAAGAACTATTTACGCGTGCTGGACCGAATTTTGTTGAACATTTACAGAAACAAGGTTTTAAAGTTTTTTTAGATTTAAAATATCACGATATTCCCAATACTGTTGCCAAAGCCTGTCAAGCGGCAGCCGATTTAGGTGTTTGGATGTTAAATGTTCATGCCCTAGGTGGACGCAACATGCTCATGGCTGCACGTGAAGCGTTAACTCACTATACTAATCCACCTTTATTAATTGCGGTTAGTATTTTAACCAGTTTAGATGAAAAAGATTTGTGTGAAATAGGATTACAAGGGCGTTTAGAAGAAAACGTGCTGCGTTTAGCAAAATTAGCGCATACTTGTGGTTTAGACGGTTTAGTCTGTTCACCGCTTGAAATTAAGCTCATTCACACCAAAGTGAGTCAAGACTTACAACTCATTACCCCCGGCATTCGCTTAGCGCACTCACCAAAAGACGATCAAAAACGCACTATGACACCCACAGAAGCATGGCAAGCGGGTGCAAATTATCTCGTGATCGGTCGCCCAATCACCACAGCGGCTGATCCATTAAAAGTTTTCCTAGACATTGAAAAATCCAGACAGCCCTATGCAAGCCATTAAAACTACTTTAGATAGCGTCGTTAATCAAATAAATCAAGTTATTTTAGGCAAAGAATTACAGATTCGCCTCGTTTTAACCTGTTTTTTAGCTCGCGGTCACATATTGATTGAAGACATACCCGGCGTTGGTAAAACCACATTAGCCCACGTTTTAGCTCGTGTATTGGGTCTGACTTTTCAACGGATTCAATTTACTAGCGACTTATTACCCGCTGATATTATTGGTGTTTCTATTTATGATCAAGAAGAAAAACAATTTCGATTTCACCTCGGACCTGTTTTTGCGCAAATGATTTTAGCCGATGAAGTCAATCGCGCCACCCCCAAAACGCAAAGCGCCTTATTAGAAGCCATGGAAGAACATCAAGTAACTGTTGAAGGTGAAACACGTCCTTTGCCACAACCTTTTTTTGTCCTAGCCACACAAAATCCATTGCATCAAATCGGTACATTTCCATTACCAGAATCACAACTAGACCGTTTTATGATGCGATTAGCTTTAGGTTATCCCGATCACGCAACCGAACGATCACTACTAAAAGGGCGTAATCGGCGTGACATGATCACCGATTTACAAGCACAAATTTCCACCCAAGAACTCATTACCTTACAAAAAACAGTAGACACCATCCAAGTAACAGACCCGCTTATTGATTACTTACAAGCGATTTTAGCTTTTAGCCGTCAATCACCGCGTTATCGTGCAGGTTTATCACCGCGTGCAGGTTTAGCAATTTTGCACAGTGCCAAAGCATGGGCAATGATGCATGGGCGTGATCATGTGATCCCAGAAGATGTACAAATCGTTTTACCCGGCATTATTGGGCATCGTCTGACAACAGTAACAGAAGGACAAAGTACGCAATTATTAGTTGACGAATTGTTAGAACAAGTTGCGATTCCATAAAAATCAAACTTTTACTAAAGTACAATTTCATAGGGCGCAATAGCATTAGCGTATTGCGCCGCATGAAAACACTGTATTCAAGTTTAAAGCTTTAATTTACAGTCAATCATTATTGATTATACTGGTTTGGCGCGTAATATGGCGGAACAGTTGTATTAAGCTGTTCTGTATAAGGTGAATAATTGGGCGGTTGCCAAGTATTTTTCGGTTGATTATAAGGTAATTGTTGCTGATTTGTAGTATTTTGCTGACGATCATAATAATTATATGATTGATAAGGTGAAGAAAAAGTACGATAACGAGTTGATATATCTTCAGGTAATGGACGATATTGTGGTGCATAGTGACCATATCGGTTATATTGTTTTGTAGGTGTCGATTGAGTAATATGCTGCTCTACTTTGTTTTTTTCAGGTGTGCAATTTTTATCAGTCGTTACTGACATTACTTCTTTATCTTTACTGCAAGTAGACCACGCATACAATATAAATAAAATTAATAATAAATATTTAATGGGACAATTTCCCCACCATTTTTTTACAGAATCCATTTGACTTTCTATCCATCTAAATTGAGTGAGTTAATTTTTTTAAAATCCCTTTTATAATTTATTAACCAATTGTTTTTATTATATCAAAGATTGATCCTTATTCATCACAATGTAGCCGCTCTTATTTTAAGATTATGCTATCATAGCGATTTTAGGTAAATTCAAAAGATAGTGTGTTCTTTTTTTCGATGAAAATAATTAAATACAACAATGAATTGGCAACAACTTTGTGGTAACTCTTACTTAAAAAATTTACCGTTCAAAAAAGAATTAAACAAGTTTGGACAAGTGGTACTCACCCCGTTGAGTGAAACTTTATCTGTATTACAAGGGCAAATTATTTTAAAATTGATCGCAGTCACTGAAAGCAAAGGTAATGTGTTTTCAGAATGTCCGATTAAAACCCTTGATAATATTAAAATTGCAGATGTGGCATGGATTTCTACCCAACGACATCGTAGCGCAAAAAAAGGTCCTATCTATATTATTGCGCCTGAAATTTGTTTAGAATTGACCCCAATACAAAATAATGAAAAAATCACACTATTTAAACGCAAACTATACTTTGAAGCCGGTGCTAAAGAAGTCTGGTTATGTGGTGAAGATGGTGATATTATTTTTTATAATCAACAAGGTAGAATTGCACAGTCTGTATTAATGCCTAATTTCCCCTATCATATAGACGCTTAATGGAACAATACGCATGGTAACGATTGAAATAGATGGTAAGCCTTACCAAGCAGAACCCAATACAATGTTAATTGACGTAGCAGATGCTAACGGGATTGACATTCCACGCTTCTGTTATCATAAAAAACTCTCAGTTGCGGCAAGTTGTCGCATGTGTCTCGTTGAAGTTGAAAAAGCACCAAAACCTTTGCCCGCATGTGCAACGCCGGTTAGTGAAGGAATGAAAGTGTTTACTCGTTCAACCAAAGCCCTGACTGCCCAAAAAGCAGTGATGGAATTCTTATTGATCAATCACCCCTTAGATTGCCCCATTTGTGATCAAGGTGGCGAGTGCGAATTGCAAGATGTGGCAGTTGGTTATGGTAAAGATTTATCCCGTTATCACGATGCAAAACGCGTTGTTTTTGATAAAAATATCGGTCCATTGATTGCGACCGAAATGACACGATGCATTCACTGTACCCGTTGCGTTAGATTCGCTGCAGAAATTGCCGGTGTTCAAGAATTAGGTGCAACCGGACGCGGTGAACATATGCTGATTGGGACTTATGTCGAAAAAAATGTCGCTTCAGAATTATCCGGTAATATCATCGATTTATGTCCAGTAGGTGCATTGACCGCAAAACCTTCTCGATTCAGTGCTCGCGCGTGGGAATTGCAACAACACGATGGTATTGCGCCACATGATGCGTTAGGTTCTAATCTACACTTTCACATTCGCCGTAATCAACTCATTCGCGTTGTGCCAAAAGAAAATGAAGCCATTAACGAAGTTTGGTTATCTGATCGTGATCGCTTTAGTTATCAAGCGATTACAGCTAAAGATCGTCTAACACAACCGATGATTAAAAAAGATGGCAATTGGCAAACGACAGATTGGGAAACAGCACTTGCTTTTGCAACTGATGGCTTAAAAGCAGTGATTGCAAAACAACAGGCACAAGCAATCGGTACGTTAGCTTCTCCCACTGCGACCGTTGAAGAATTATATTTATTGCAAAAATTAACTCGCGGCATTGGCAGTCCAAATATAGATCATCGCTTACGGCAAATTGATTTTAGCGATCAAGACAATGCGCCCTTATATCCAGCATTGGGTTGTGCAATTGCTGATGTGGAAAATAGTGATGTTACCTTAATCATCGGCTCGCATTTACGTAAAGAACAACCGTTATTAAACCATCGTTTGCGTAAAGCCACATTGCAAGGCAATAAAGTTGTTTTAGTCAATCCAGTTGATTATGAATTTAATTATCCGATTGCCGCTAAAATGATTGTGCCACCCAGTGATTTAGTTAACGCACTAGCTAGCATTGCACATGCTTTGTCGAAGAATAGACCTAAAAAGATTTTATCTAAAGAAACCAATGCATTGTTAGCTAAAATAAATTTCAATGATGCACATAAAGCAATTGCAGATCAATTAGCAGCACATGATCAACGTTTCACTATCTTATTAGGTAATTTAGCAACTTCACACCCACAATTTGCGTTAATCCGTGCTTTTGCTGGTATTATCGCTCAATTAACCGGTGCACAAATTGGTTATTTACCAGAAGCTGCAAATAGTGCAGGTGCATGGTTAGCGGGTATGTTACCACATCGTCAGGCAGCCGGTGAAAAAGCAAATACCGTAGGTTATGACGCAGAAGCCATGTTAGCTCAAGGATTAGCGGGTTATATTTTACTAGGATTAGAGCCAGAACTTGATTGTTATGACGGCGTTATTGCACTACAAACTTTACAACAAGCTGAATTTGTTGTAGCAATTACCGCATATCATACGCCGACTATGGAAAGCTATGCCAACGTATTATTACCAATGGCTACTTTTGCTGAAACATCAGGCACTTATATCAATTGCGAAGGTAAATGGCAAAGTTTTTCAGGCGCAATTTCTCCCATGGGTGAGGCACGTCCAGCTTGGAAAATTTTACGTGTTTTAGGAAACTTATTTGATATCAAAGGCTTTAATTACGTAAGTTCTGAAGAAGTGCGTAATGAATTACGAACCTTGGTTGGTGATAAAACGGTAAATAATCATTTGCAATGGCAATTGCCTGAACACTTATCAAATGAACAAATTAAGGGATTGCAACGGATTACCGAAATGTCGATTTATACCACTGACAGTTTAGTGAGACGGGCACCGGCATTACAAAATACGGTTGATGCTCAAATAGCAACGGGCGCACATCTCAACATTCATACTGCTAACGCGCTTAAATTAAATGGACATCAGCAAGTTGAAGTGATGCAAGGCGATAATCGAGCGACATTAGCTGTTGTATTAGACGAACGAGTTCCTGATAATTGCGTTTTATTATATGCAGGTCAAACAGCCACAATGACATTAGGTGCTTGGGACGGAACTATTAGTGTAACGGGTGTTTCTGCTTAAAAAAATATAGGTAGGGTGCAGCAGCAAACTTTGCTTGATGCACCCCTATCTACTCCGATGTATAACGCTCACACACCCTTTACCACTGCCTGATTTAATAATAGTTAATGGCATTGACGCGAGCGACACGTGGAAATAAGAAAAACATATTGATATTTACCATCCGAATAGATTAAAAATAAAATCTATAACACCTTTCGTTACTCGTTCATATCCAGAAAATTTTGGAAAAGCTTTCCTTAAGATCATATTAATTATGCCACTGATAGCACTACGTGCACCATGTTCTACAGCCGTTTCCAAATTTCTATTGTCAGCATAAGTACCTAGCAAAAAATCTGCAACATAATCATCATTATAATCACTTGACATGTTATTTTCTCCGTTAATCTTTTATTTTAGAACTGATCCATGTACCTGCTGCTACACCAATAATGACACTAAGACCACCACTAATGACAAAACTTGCGAGACTACCACTAGTGAATTTGGCAATCGTATTAAATGTGACTATCCCAACAATGCTGCTAACTGTTGTAGCTGTAGTCATTGACTTTTTTTTTGACTTACCATTTGATTGAACAGAAAAACTTTTATTAGGAATGACGATATTAAGGAGTTTTTCTGCTTTATCTAAAGGTACTACATCTAATTGTTTACTCTCGAAGAAATTTTTAAATCGAATGAGACCTTCTGGTCCTAATTTATTGACAATAGCTAATGCTAATTTAGGTAAATTAAAACGTAGTTGTGATGAGCAAGGAATGACTTGATAGTTGTTATACAATCTATCAAATACTTCAGAGTAATTTGGGTATTTTCCCTTTAATGAAGACAGCACTTGGTTGCTAAGGAAACCATGATAATAGACAAACAATTCATCAAAACTAAGGTGTTCATTTTTTATATCGAAATGACAATCATTATGTGTGCGAGAAACAATAAAATTACCGTAAGGAAGTAAAAATTGTTCTTGATAGTAAGTTGCTTTTTCAGCCAAAATTGCTGCTACTTCTTTGCTAGGAACGAACTTAGCAAAATTATTTTCGGTTTTTATCAGAAACCAAGGGGGAGAATATAAAACGTCAGCTTTTGTTAATACAAAAGTCAGTTTGCTAACTAATTGGGCTTGTTGAAGCTTATCAAAACCTTCTATAATTTTATTAAGCGATTGTAAATCAAAAGTTACTGAACGATTATCCGCATGAATTGCCCATAACACTACATCGGATTCTAATAGGTGAGTTCGATAACTTTGTAAATACTTGGCATCTGCTCCCACTGATTCGCCAATACCTGGTAAATCATAGAAAAAAAGCGTACTCCCCTGTTCGTTAGTAATGGGAATTTCTTCAATTTCTTTTGTACAAGGTTTAACTGCATCAGTTTTTAACTGCAAATTGAATAAAGCATTTAACAGAGAAGATTTGCCAACTCCTGTTTGCCCAATAATTGATACTTTGAAAGGCTTATTTTTAATCGCATTAACTTGTTCTAAAATACTTGACTTAATGCTAGCTAAATCTTGTTCAGATAATTGTGAAATTGACGAAGCCATAATATAATTCTCCTAGTAACTGTTCGCACAGTTTAATCACTATAGTATTAATAAAACACTTCCTCGTAGTGTTATTTATAGATACTGGGAGGGTGCTATTATGGAAGTACACGAAAAAATTAAATTTGTTCGTATATTTAGAGGTTATTCTCAGGAGCAAATGGCAGAGAAATTACAAATGGCTTTAAATGGATATGCCAAAATTGAATTAGGCAAGGTTGATATCAACCTTTCGAGATTAAAACAAATTTCGAAGGTGTTAGAAGTAGAACTAGCTCAATTAGTCGGGTTAAACGAGCACAGTGTGTTTAATTTTATAGAAAATAATAATAGCCATATCAACCAACAAACTAACAATCTGGTTGATCAAACTAACTATAAACATGAATGGGAAAAAGCTCAATTGATTATAGAGCAAAAAAATAATGAAATTGGGCTATTACACGATATAATTGAATTAATGAAAAAAAACTGATTAACTCGTAAGGTGCATAAGCGAAGCATCATGCACCAATGAGCGTGAAGATTCCAAGAATTTGCAAGTTATCTTAAAAATTGTGTCCTACACTTGAGTATATGGCTTATGAAATTTGTTTGGGATCAGAAGAAAGCGCGGAGTAATCTACGAAAGCATGGCGTTTCATTTGAAGAAGCTGCAACAGCCTTGCATGATGTGTTGTCTGTTACGGGTTATGATCCAGAGCATTCCACAGATGAAGATCGTTTTATCACCTTTGGCAAATCAAACAAGAATCGCCTTTTGGTGGTATCTCATACAGAAGAACAAGATATAATTCGTATTATTAGTTGTCGATTGGCAACAGTTTCCGAGAGGAAAGTTTATGAAGAAGGTTGATTTTCAAGAGATAGATGAACTCAGACCAGAATATCAACGGTCAGACTTTGGAAAGTTAGAGCGTGGTAAATACGCTTCTCGACTCTCTGAAGAGACAAACGTTGTTGTTTTAGACCCTGATGTTGCGAAAATTTTCCCTAATCAAGAAGCGGTCAATGAAGCTTTGCGGAGTTTATTGAAAATTGATGAACTTGCAAACAGTTGGAAAAAATACTTTGAACGTTGAAGTGAATCATATTTCAACGTACGGGATTTGGTTACCGACTGAAAATCCAAACCGCGTAGGTCCGATTAGCGTAGCGTAATCGGACGCATGTTATTCGCCGCCGCTAACCGAAATATCTATATCACCATATTGGTGAAACGTGGAATACGACTAATCCGCTACACGTTTTACAAACCCATGTTTCAAATGATTCACATGCACATAATCCACTGGGCATGATTTAATGATTTTTTTGTTTTGAAATGTGAGATTATTAATCTGATAAACATGCGTCCGATTACGCTATGCTAATCGGACCTACGGTACTGCTTAAATAAGCAAAGCACCATACACCCTACGATCTCTGTGTTTTGTCAAGCCAACTCAAAATCAATTTTTCTTTCTTCTAAATCCACTCGTATTACCCGTACCCGCACTTGATCTGCCAATCGATAAATTGTACCACTATATTCCCCAAATAAACGATGTCTAATGGGATCAAAATGGTAGTAATCGTTACGTAGTGCTGTAACATGCACTAAACCTTCAACAAAAATACCATCTAATTCTATAAAAATCCCAAAAGAAGTTACGCCTGTTACCAAACCGTTATACACTTCTCCCACTTTATCCTGCATATATTCACATTTTAACCAAGTAATCGCATCTCGCGTCGCTTCATCAGCGCGTCGTTCAGTCATAGAACAATTTTCTGCGAGTAAATGCATTTCGTTATCAGAATAGGGAAATTTATCAGCCGGTTTACCAGCAAGACAATGACGAATAGCGCGATGCACCATTAAATCAGGATAGCGACGAATAGGCGAAGTAAAATGTGCATATTCGTCAAAAGATAAACCAAAATGCCCTTTATTTTTAGGACTATACACCGCCATTTGCATACTTCTCAATAGAACTGTTTGAATCAGACGTTTATCAGGTCGTTGACTTGCTTTTTCAATTAATTTGGCATAATGCATAGCGGTGGGTTTATCTTTTCCCCCTAAACGCAAACCAAATTCGGCTAAAAAAGTCCGTAATTCTGCCAGTTTCTCGGCAACAGGTCCTTCATGATTACGATACAATACGGGCATATCATGTTCGCCCAACCAACTGGCAGTAGCAACGTTGGCGGCTAACATCATTTCTTCAATTAATTTATGCGCTTCATTACGGTGCAACGGAATAATTTTGTGAATTTTGCGCTGTTCATCAAATAAAATCTGCGTTTCTGTCGTATCAAAATCAATTGCACCGCGTTTATTACGCCTTTTACGCAATACTTGGTATAGTTGATGTAGATGTTTAATATGTGGCAATAAAGACGGAGATTTGAAATTTTTCGTTTTACCTTCAATTACTTGAGCGACTTCGGTATAGGTTAAACGTGCGGCTGAATAAATGACACCTTCAAAAAACTGCGTGCGCCGTGTACGTCCATAAAAATCAATGTTTAATTCACAGACAATACATAGACGATTGACTTGCGGATTAAGAGAACACAAGCCATTAGACAATTTTTCGGGTAACATAGGAATCACGCGACTGGGAAAATAAACCGAATTCCCACGATTTTTAGCTTCTAAATCCAACGCCGTGTTTGGTTTCACATAAGCAGAAACATCGGCAATGGCAACATATAATAGCCAACCTTTCCCGCGCGGCTCGCAATAAACGGCATCATCAAAATCACGTGCATCTTCACCGTCAATCGTGACAAAGGGTAAATGCCGTAAATCCAAGCGTCCTTTTATCGCAGATTCAAGCACTTCGTCAGGTAATTTCGCCGTTTCTGCTAACACTTCTTCTGATAATGTGGAGGGCAAACCATGAGAACGCACAGCAATGTCAATTTCCATCCCTGGTGCAGCTTCTTCTCCCATGATTTCAATAATTTGCCCCATAGGCGGATCGTGTTTAGTCGGTTGCTCTACCAAACGCACCACGACAATTTGCCCTTCTTTGGCTTGCTTGGATTCATCAGGGATAATTAAAATTTTCTGGTGAATGCGACGGTTGTTTGCCTCAACCATACCAATACCTTTTTTACGAAAAAATCGCCCCACCACTTCTACCGTATTACGCTCTAACACTTCGACTAATGCACCTTCGCGTCGTCCTCGATGATCAATGCCCACGATATTAACTAACGCCCGATCGCCATGCAATAGACTATGCATTTGTTTTTCCGATAAAAATAAATCGCTACTGTCATCATCCGTGACTAAAAAACCAAAACCGTCAGGATGGGCGATTACGCGACCACGGACCAAGTCCATTTTCTTAGCTAAACCGTAGCCTTTACGGCGATTACGAATGACTTGACCATCTCTTTCCATTGCACGCAAACGACGGCGTAACGCTTCTAAGTCTTCTTCGCTCGTTAATTTAAATACGTTAGCAATCATGTTTAAAGTCATGGTATTACCAGCATTTGCTAGATATTCCATAATAAATTCACGACTAGGAATGGGTTTGGCGTATTTTTCGGCTTCACGTTCCGCAAATGGATCGGATTTCGATGGAGATTTTCTGCGGCTCATTGACTAAGGTGTTTCCTCTCTGTAAAATATTTGCTATAGCCGAGATGGCGAAATTGGTAGACGCGCCAGCTTCAGGTGCTGGTGAGGGTAACCTCGTGAAGGTTCAAGTCCTTTTCTCGGCACCATCTTAATTCTTTTTTCCTGCCCAAATTTTAACAATAATCTGCTCAGTTTAACATTTTTTAAGTGACCTTATGTCCTTATTTTTTATTTGGCAGTTGTCTAACTCGCTTGGCTCAGCGTTTTATATTTATTTAAGATAAAAACTGAGTTATTTCCGTACAAGTTTTTCTATACACTTGATTTAATAAATTAATATAAAGATTACTAAGGATTTTACTTATGTCAAAATCACCTATGACTATACGAGGGGCGCAGAAATTACGCGAAGAATTACACGAATTGAAAACGGTTGCGCGTCCTAAAGTTATTCAAGATATTGCAGAAGCGCGTGCCCATGGTGACTTAAAAGAAAATGCAGAATATCATGCGGCGCGTGAACAACAAAGTTTTATCGAAGGACGTATTGCTGATTTAGAAGGAAAATTATCCAGTGCTGAAATCGTTGACGTCACTACCCTTAATGCGGGTGGTAAAATTGTTTTTGGTACCACGGTTGAATTAATTAATTTAGCCACAGAAGATGAAGTCAGTTACCAAATTGTTGGCGATGACGAAGCAGATATTAAAGAACATCGTATTTCAATCAGTTCGCCCATTGCTCGCGCACTCATAGGACGTGAGGAAGGCGATGTTGCTGTGGTCAATGCACCCAGTGGTGAAATTGAATACGAAATTGTTGCAGTGAAATATATCTAACTGTATTTTATCATCTAATTTATCTCAAGTAATGACTATGGCTGTTAATTTATCTCCTTTAACGACTTTTTATCCGGTGAATGGCATTAAAATCGGTACGGTCTGTGCTCAGATCAAGCAAACGCAACATGATGATTTAACGCTATTTGTGATTGCAGAAAATAGTACTTGTGCAGCTGTTTTTACTCGTAATGCTTTTTGTGCTGCACCGGTTATTATTGCGCGGCAACATTTATTCGCCAGCGCACCGCGTGCTTTACTGATTAATTCGGGCAATGCCAATGCGGGTACAGGTCAACAAGGTTTACAAAATGCGCGTACTTGCTGCGATACCGTGGCGAAATTGCTGAATTGTGCTTCTACGCAGGTATTACCTTTTTCAACTGGCGTGATCGGACAGTCACTACCTGTTGACAAGATTTGTGGCGTGGTAGCAACCGCACTTGCTACCGCCAATACTGAAAATTGGGAAAACGCTGCACAAGCCATTATGACCACAGATACCATACCAAAAGCGGTATCTATACAAAAAATAATTGCGGATGAACTAATCACTATTACTGGTATAGCTAAAGGTTCGGGCATGATTAAGCCGGATATGGCAACGATGCTGTCTTTTATCGCTACCGACGTGCAAATATCACAATCACTGTTACAAATTTGTTTAGAGCGTGCGGTGAATGTGAGTTTTAACCGCATTACTGTTGATAGTGATACTTCGACTAATGATGCCTGCGTCTTGGTGGCAACTGGTAAAAGTGGTTTGCACATTGATAGCGTCGATCATCCGGCTTTTGCTGATTTTTGCCAAGCTGTGACGCAAGTATGCACGCAATTAGCACAAGCAATCATTAGAGATGGTGAAGGTGCGACTAAATTTATCACAATTACAGTAGAACAAGGGAGTAGTGAGCAAGAATGTATCGATGTGGCTTATACGATTGCACATTCTCCCTTAGTTAAAACAGCTTTTTTTGCCAGCGACGCCAATTGGGGTAGAATTTTAGCCGCTGTTGGTCGCGCGCCGGTGGATAATTTAGTGATTGAAGCGATCAAAATTAACTTAGACGATGTTTGCATTGTAGAACAAGGCGGTGTTGCCGCAAGCTATACCGAAGAACAAGGTCGTCGTATCATGCAACAAAATGAAATTACCATTCGTGTCAATTTAGGCAGAGGCACACAACACGCTACGGTTTGGACTTGTGATTTTTCTTATGATTACGTTAAAATTAATGCAGAATATCGTACTTAACGCAAGTTTAAAATAAATCCGAAGAACGTGCGGTTACCCTACGCACCAATAGCATTAAGTTAAGGAAATTTTGCTTCCCCCTTTACCAAAGGGGGATTGAGGGGGATTTTTTATATTTCAATTACTTAAATCCCCCTGCCTCCTTTAAAAAAGGGGGGAAACGCTTAACTTAATGGCATTGACCCTACGCACTAATCAATCAAGAATTTGAATTAAAAGAATTTTTATGAACAACCGAGCTGTTGAATATAATAGAGATTTTGATTTATGGATTAAACAACAGATTACTTTGCTAAAACAAGGGCGCGTGAATGAGATTGATATTGAACATTTAATTCTTGAGTTAGAAGATATGGGTAAGAGCTTAACTAGATTGCTTTACATATATTTAAATGTATGTAACAATGAATAAG
>DYNN01000217.1 GCA_020721045.1 Thiomargarita sp.
AACTCATTTCGTCTGCTAGCTTGTTTACATTCGTTATAACAAGTAGCGGTTTTTTGATGCCTAAACGAAATCACTGACCCATTCAACTGCAGACTATCGTAATTTTAAACCTTTTTCAAACGTTTGCGTAACATTTTAGCCATTTGTCAAAAAAGTAAACAAAAACAAAGGTCGTTCTACCTATGGGCTTTTAATACACAATACATTAATAATTGTTAGGTTAGACCCTACCTGCCATACATGCATGCGCAAAAGTTTAAAGTTATTTTTGTAAGACCTGGAAGGACGAACATGCCCCTAAAAAGGTCTCAAGCGGAGCAGGAGTATCCTTTTGGTCATTCCATCAACATGCAGATTTTATACCACCGAGCTTCGCTCGAGATAATAATAATGGATACTCAAACGCGCTTTGAAAAATGTGGGTTTCCGTTAAAACCCGTTAATAATGACCATTTATAAAAGAATTCCCATCAAAACACCTACCATTAGGTTTCTTATGCAGGTAAGAACCCACATGCCAAAGTTCAGGTCAAAAGGTTGAAAAATGTGGATTTCCGTTAAAACCCGTTAATAACGACCATATAAGAAGGAATTCCCATCCAAACACCTGTCATTAGGTTCCTTATGCAGGTAAGAACCCACATGCCAAATTTCAGGTCAAAAGTTTAAAAAATATGGATTTCCGTTAAAACCCGTTAATAACGACCATTTACAAACGAATTCCCATCCAAACACCTACCTTTGGGTTTCTTATGCATGTAGGAACACACATGCCAAATTTCAGGTCAAAAGGTGGAAACATGTTGATTTCTGTTAAAAACCGTTAATAACGACCATATAAGAAGGAATTCCCATCCAAACACCTCCTACTAATTTTCTTATGCGGGTAAAAACACACATGCCAAATGTCAGGCCAAAAGGTGAAAAAATGTGGATTTCCGTTAAAAACTGTTAATAACGACCATATAAGAAGGAATTTCGACCTTGAACACCTGCTATTAGGTTTCTTATGCAGGTTAAGAACACACATGCCAAATTTCAGGTCAAAAGATTCAGCTTTATGCTCATGTATATTTGAAGATCATTGTATAAATATTTCGTTTCATTACTGTCTTCTGCAAAAAACGATTTTTCTTACAGAGACAAAGAAGGTTGAAAGTGTATAAGGGTGAAATTGTGAGAGTATATGCGTGTGATGTCTAATATTACATTATTTGTGAAAAGACTTTAAATAAAACAATTGAACTGAATTGAATTGAATTTGAATTGAATTGAATTGATAAAGAAGGTTTCGTAACAGGAAAGAACGTAACAGGAAAGACAATTTACAACGTTTTGGCTCATTACAACTAACTACAACAATCTAGCAAAACGGCTCTTGTAAAAATGAAAGATGCTCATGAAAACTACTTCAGCCTATACAATATTATAAATGTCCTGCTTTTCTAACTACGGAAATTCTTCGTAACAGGAAAGACATTTCAAAACGAAAATGCTTACCCTTTGAACAAATTACCCCCCCAAACAGCCAAGATCGTAAGTTTGCAGACAAGTGATTTATGTAAATTATGTGGGTGACTGGTTGGCCTCTTCATCTAAGAAGAGTAAAAATAAAATCAAGGGATCATTTATTTTTTGTTGATTTATTTATGCTCTCGT